>NZ_BPLI01000043.1:0-57457 GCF_019656175.1 Bacillus sp. BML-BC051 | reverse complement strand
AAGAATTTAAATCAAATGATGCTTGCTCCCTTCCAGTCGTTATCACATAAGTATCTGACAGAAGAAAAGAAAGAGCAGATCCAAAAAAAATTAGAAGAAGCTGGTTTGGATACGAAACCAGAAGAATATTTGAAAATGAAGGTTGCCTATCCCATCATTTTCACCTCTGTTTTCTTGATATGTACGGTGTTTCATGATTACTACTTATTTAAAGTGGGCGTTTTAATTTCACCGCTACTTTATTTCTATCCTGATTATCTATTAAAGAGAAGAATCAAGCAGGCTATAGAAGCAAGGAAGTTCGAATTACCGGAGTATTTAATTCCTATGCTGCAGTTGTTAAAAACACATACAACATTAGAAGCAGTAAAAAAGGCGCAGATATATGCCGGGAGACATCTTCGACCGTATGTATCTACACTTACAGCGGAATTAGAAATGTATGCGGGTTCGGATCAACCATTTAGAAACTTTGCAGCAGCCTTAAATAGTCCAGAAGTAAATACCTTTACTATTGCATTGCAACAAGCACAAAAAACGGATAAGGTACAGAGTCTTCGTATTATGGATGCACAGATTAAAATGATGCGTGAGTTAAAACATGAGAACTATAACCGTCTCATTCAAAATAAGCCAATGGAAATGAATAAATTTAACGTAGCTGTTATTGGATGTATTGTAATTTATCCAATGGTTATTGTTATTCAATCCTTAATGCAAGGATTTGCAAGTATATAGAAAAACATTATTCAAAATGGAATAGGTAAAGGAGCAAAATATATGTTAACGAAAATGAAGAATTGGTTAAAAAATGAAGACTCACAATTATCATCAGAAAATGGTATGTTAATCGCCTTGGCGGTAATTATTGTGCTAGTAATTGGACCATTTGTATGGAAAGCAATCCAAGGTGGCTATGATACAATTCTAGCTCGATTCACAAAAGCATCAAGCAATGCAGATGTGAATACTTGGAACAAGAAATAAAAGTTTTAGGTTCATGATGTTTATTATGTATATAGTTCAAATAAATGAATAAGGGAGATTCAATCATGTTAGCAAAAATGAAAAATTGGTTAAAAAATGAGGATTCACAACTATCATCAGAAAACGGTATGTTAATTGCCTTGGCGGTCATTATCGTATTAGTAATTGGGCCGTTTGTATGGAAAGCAATCCAAGGTGGTTATGATACGATCCTGGCACGATTCACAAAAGCATCAAGCAATGCAGACGTAAATTCTTGGAATAAGTAATAAAAGATTTAAATAATTAAGTTCTTATTTTAGTAAATTCTTAAAATCGATATATAAAGGAGACGAAATGTAATGTTAGCAAATATGAAGAATTGGTTAAAAAATGAGGATTCACAACTATCATCAGAAAACGGTATGTTAATCGCTTTAGCGGTCATTATTGTATTAGTAATTGGGCCATTTGTATGGAAAGCAATCCAAGGCGGTTATGATACAATTCTAGCTCGATTCACAAAAGCATCAAGCAATGCGGATGTAGATTCTTGGAACAAAAAATAAATTTTAATTGAAAATAAGAGGGGGCGTGTTTTATATAGCTCCCTCCTTTTAAAATATAAGGAGGTACTATGATGAAATTCAGTAAAGTAATGATTCCTACATTAGCAACATTAGCCCTTGGCATGTCATTAATTAGTACACCTGCAAGTGCAGCAACAACAGCTGATACAAAACTAAATCAAAGTATAACAGGTGGGGAACATAATATTGCTGTTACACCAGTTAGTAACTTTAACGCGGTAACACTAAGTGGAGAAACACAAGTAACACATGCAAATCCTGGTGTACTAACAGTGACAGATGCAACTGGTTCTGGGAATGGTTGGAGAATCAATGTAAAAGCAGATCAATTTAAAGTGAGTGGAGATGCAAAGTCAAATCGGACACTTCCAAAGGGTTCCTTAGTTTTGAATAGTGGTGGTGCTGCTATAACGAAAGTTGGAGGGACAAGTTCACCAAATCCGGAGTTTAAAACGACTAACTTTATTATAGATACTGATAATCAAGTTACGATTTTAAGTGCGAAAAAAGATGAAGGTATGGGGAAATATAATGTTAGTTTCAATGATAAATCTCTAGCTTTAACGTTAAATCCACATAGTACGTATGTTGAGAATAAGGCTGGTGCTACCTCATATGAGTCAAAACTGACATATTCTATTGTAACAGGACCTTAAAAGAAATTTATCATATAGAAGGGAATCACGTATGTATGATTCTCTTCTATACATAGAAAGAAGGGGCAGAATGAAAAGCTATGTATATAAAATTTTAATTAGTATTTTGGTTGTGATTATATTCATTTTAAGTATAAGCTTAAAACCTTTTAAAGTAGTTTATGCACAAGAAAAACAAGATAGTTTACCATTTGATGTAAGCATTCATGTCCCGGATAATCAACTAGGTGATATAAAAAATTATTTTAATTTACAGGTGAAAAAGAAACAGAATCAAACAGTAAAAATGGATGTACACAATAAAGCTAATACTCCAATCAAAGTCAATGTAAAAGTCGCTAACGCTCTCACCTCTACAAACGGAGGTATTATGTATGTAACAAATCGTGAAGTCTCACAAAGTATATTAACAGATACAGATTTCTATATGGATCAGTATGTTCAAGCACCTGACGCTGTTAACTTAGAGGGGAATCAAACGAAAACTATAGAGGTACATTTAACGACACCAAATCAAGATGGAGTGTTTTTGGGTGGATTATTATTTGAGTTAGCGCACGATACCCAAGGACAGAAGCTTGAAAAGGACGGATTGAACTTTTCTGTACATAATAGCATTGAATATGCGGTAGCAATACAATTGAATAGTGAAGAGACTGAAAATTGGGTCAATAAAACGCCTCTTAAACTAAATGGCACAACTGTTGAATCTTATCCAACACAACCACAAGTCCATGCACTTATTCAAAATACAAATGCAAATATTGTAAGGGATGTAGCAGTTTACTATGAAGTTTTATCCCAGGATAACGTTCTGTTTCATGGTAATATTCCAGCATTCAATGTAGCGCCAAAATCTAAGGTAGGATTAGCAATCCCATGGAAAGCGAAAGAATATAAAGATGGAAAGTATACACTAAAAGTCACTATAAAAGAGAATGGTATACCAAAAACATATACAGAACAGATACGCATAACTGCTTCTAATGTGACAGATTATGCGGAACAAACAGGTGCAATAAAAGTGTTGCCTGGATATTCTAATCAAATATATATAATAGCCGCTGGTGTTTTCATATTAGTTATTTCAATGTTTGTATTTGTATGGTGGAGAAAGAAACATGAAAATCAGAAGGAGCAAAATAAGGCAGCATAGATAGCATAAAAATGAAATGGGGGAGGAAACAGTGAAATGGGGGAAGGTTCTTACTTCAATCATACTTTTGGGTGTATCGTGCTTAATTATTGATTCAAAAGATAACTCTATATTAGCTGATCAAATAGGAAAACAGCAAAATGGTATTCCAACACTCACTGCAAATGGAAAAGAAAATGAAGTGAAGCTAGAATGGGCGATTGATATCTTAGAGCAGGACGTCCTATGGAAAATTGATTTTAATAACCCAAAAGACGTTAATTTGATGAGTGGTTGGGGAGAGTTTTACGGTAACGGGAATCAAAGTTTACAATCTGAAGTTTTTTATCCAAATGGTACAGATACTAGCGGATACAAAGTATTTGATACAAAATCGGGAGGGAATCGAGTCTTATATCCTTATACAGTAAGAGAGAGTTCCATTGCTGTTTTTAAGCGATTAAACGTACCTAATAATGCTTATATTTCAGCAACGTTTAAAGCAAAGTCACAAGGATTAGGAAGAATTAGTTTCTATGGTGATGGAGGCTGGGAAACAGGGAGAGAATTTGACTATTATAATGCTACTGTTTTGAAAGATGTTCCAGGCGGTTCAAAAGAAATAGAAATTAGTAATATCTCTTTGTTTCCAGAGAAGGAACCGGGTACCAACATACCAAGGGATAGAAGACATATAACTTCGGATATAAACAAAGATGTGTATCAAGATTCCCCTATGATTGAAAAGGTAATACCGTATCAGGATGGTTCTGGAAAGGGAAAGGTAATATTAAATAGTCCTATTGTGACCCCGATGAAACAAGGTGATCGCCTAAAAACAAGAAAATGGGCAGCACCTATCCAATTACCAAATAATCGTACGATCACAAAGAATGATTCTAATAAAGATATAAATGGATGGTCTACGTTTAGTATGAATACTCAAGTTGCAAATAATCCGTTTTATATTACCGAGCAACGAGGTGTAACTTTTTATATGCTTGCTTATTCAGAAGGGATTACCTATGTGGATGAGTTAAAAGTGGGATATGCATCGGAAGCGGAAGTATACAGGGGAAATCAGCAAATATATAAGGGTAGACTCTCTGACTATGTAGATAAAGAAGCAAAAGATCAGGCAGTGCCAACAACACCTGAAAGCTTCCAATTTGAAAATAGAGAACTGAAAGAAACTAAAGTAACGTTTGCCCCTGCTAAAGATGAAGGGAGTACCTATCATTATAAAATTCGTGGAGTTGGCAGGAATGGCGTTTCGGATTTTTCTAAGGAAGTTCCTGCAACTGTAACAAGTGGTGTAAAGGGATATGAATATGTAGTGAATGATAAATCCGACACTTCACTTGATAAAGTGGGTGGTGTTCAGTTTACAAATCAGACTAGCATTCAGTTTCCAACTGATTATGCGAAACCACAATATGTACATATCCGTACAGTAGATAAAGCTGGGAATAAAAGTACGACGAAGCATATATCTACAACACAAAAAGGACGAGTAGACATGCTTACTGTTCCTAAAAGTGTAGAGTTTACTCCTATTCAACTAAATGGAGAAAAGCAAAATTCATTTGGTACATTAGGGAAACTCATGATACATGATAGTCGAAATCAAGCGGATGGATGGAGATTGAATATGACAATTTCTCCATTTACAGAGCCGAATATTGCAAAACAATTGCCAAAGGGTTCTTTATCCTTAAAAAATCAGGTAAGTATAACTAAAGTAAAAGGTCCAGAGACAGGGAAACCTATCATACAAATTCCAAGTACACCTATTGATACTGGGGCGGCACACACTATTATACGGGCTTCAAAAGATGTAGCAATTGGAGAATATCAAGTCGATTTTGGACAAAATGGATTACAACTGCAGTTAGATCCAGGGACAACTTATGTAGGGAAGAATCGGCAAGCTACTTATACTTCTACGGTCACCTGGTCTCTAGTGAGTGGACCGTAATAATTCATTAAAATAGGAAAAAATAAGGAGAAAAAATTATGAGTATATATGTAATAGGAATACTACTAGGATATATGGCCCTGAATGTATTTACTGATTTGAAATATAGAAAAACGAAAAATATATGGCATTTGCTATTCTTAATTGTAGGTATAGGAATCACGTATTTTGCTGGAATAAGAACAGGGAAAGAGATTGTGATTGTACTAGCTATGGCATTAGCGTGTGGTTTGTTGTTAGAGACATTTAAATTTTCTTCACCCGGTGATACAAAAATGCTTGTGGTGGTAGCTATATATGTTAGTAATTTAGTGGAAGAATCAGCAATCCTTACTGCTATTACATTAACAGCTTTCCATTTACTATTCTTTTGGATTGCTAGTGTGTATCGATTAATTAAAATTTTGGGGTTTGTGGGGGCGTTTAAAGACCAATTGGAGCATGCTGCTTCTATATTTGGGGCAAAGCTACCAAAGAAAGATATACAGCTGATACAGAGCTTTCCGGGGGCTTGTTCTATTTTATTAGGAGCAATTGTATATGTTGCTTTCACTATTTATCAAAACGGAGGTATTTTAGCTTGAATAGTAGAATCATTCATCAAAGAGAAACTTATATTTACTTCACGATATTCGCATTAGTAGGGGTACTTATTACCAATATGTTTATTAATATGGTGTTTATACTAGCGTATCCGTTACTAATTGGATTAATTGTACAGGTTGTCTTGCTTCAGAAGATAAAAAAACCGTTTTATCGGAGCGGAAAAGAATTAACGGAACAGTTAAAACTAAAAAACATATTCCTAGTAGAATCAAATATTTTAGGAGATGAAGAAGGAACAGTTTATGAGGTGCATCAAATGCCTTTTACATTCTCTAATGGATTAATTAATAAAGACAAGACTTATAAAGTGATAAAACAAGAGTATGAGAGAAAAGTAAAAGAGGATTTAACGAAAATTGCAAAATGGCAAGTTACAACAAAAGCTAGGCTTGTTACGACAACTCATTTTCGTTTATATACAATTTGGCAGAAAAATAGTACAGGCTATCAATTAAAAAAAATAGAGGATTGTATTGATCCATATGCCAAGATGAACATTATACAATGGATGATTGCTTCATTCTGTACGACTGGTCGTATTAAGTACGATAAAAAACCAAAAGAGTGGGCAAGTTATGAATGGATTACTTTAAGATAAATAAAAAAGACAGAAAAACTTCTGTCTTTTTTATTTTGGTCTTAAAATATGAAGTCAAAATGAATATATTAAATAATGTAATAGATAAAACATTCGAAGGAGTAGATTTAATTGACTGATTTACCAATGATTTTAGGAATGCTATTTTGGTTAGGATGGGCTTTATTCTGCTGTTTAGCTATTTTTGTAGCAAAAGATGAAAATAAGTACTTAAAAAGCCTCATGTTTAGTATGTTTATGACTATGTTAGTAATTAAAATGGGTGGATATTAATAGAGAATGTGTAGGGGGAATTTCCTGCCGTGGAAAATTAGTAGTTATTTATTTATCCCCTAAAAAAAGACCTCCATATAAAATGGAGGTCTTTTAAAATGACGATGAGATATGACTCAATATCTCGTGTAGGATACTTTAATTATACATAATTTCAATAAAATGAAAAATAATAAGCTCAATGATAATATAAATATATATGATGATACTTGCTAATACTTAATAAATTAATTAATATATAACTATATTTATTGTTTAATTGATTCCGTTTATTCCCACACCTTTTTTGTGTTGTGGTTGAGTTGTAGAAGCAAGTTGCGTCTTGTTTCATTTATGAAAGGGCTTCTTTGAGCCGATTAGTGTTTATATAGCTTATTTTGCTATGCACATTTTTAATCGACTTGAAGAAGCCCTTTTTGTGTTGTTTTCAAGTCTGTTTGATTGTTAGAACCCATTATTACACTGGGCAAAAATTATTATTTAGGGGGATTTATTTATGAATATCAGTTATGAAGTATCTTTATTTTGTTCTGCGCATCCAGATGAACTTATTCCAAGTTTACGTGCATTACGAATGAGAGTTACAAAAGAAGGAGCATTTTGGGAACGAGATTGTTATCAATTTTCCATTAAACCATCAAACTTGTCACAGCGAGCAGCAAAACAAGCAGGGGAAATCTATTTGTATCATGTTCATTTTAATGGATGTGTACGGGATTTCCTTTTTTTATTGGAAAGATGTTTTAGAGGGACGAGTTTTTGCTTTACTGCTATCCGCGGTTTTTTAGATGTAGAAGGTTATTCACTTAAGAAATGGAAACCAATTCTACGTAACCACCACATAAATTCTGCAGATGTAGATTGTATTTTTAAGAAAGATGATCTTGTAATGATTGTGCATCAGCATGGAAGTTTAGAGGTGGTTAAACGTGCGGAAAAAGGTGAACAATTAAAAAAAGTAAACTTTCTGGAGGTAGATAGCTGGTTACAAGCACTAAATCCGACAAAAGAGGATCTATTCTCTTTAACAGGTGTGAGTGTATCGTAATGAGTGATTTACATAACTATATGAAAGTCTACAGACAGAGGGAATGACAGAAATCCGTAGTGAAAAATAACTATGAATTTCTGTCTTTTATTTTATTCAGGAGGATTTTAGTATGAATTTATTTGAACTTTTTGGTTTAGAGGTAGGAGAAGACATAATGGTACAGGATGTGAGAACAGATAAACAAGTTCGCAATCGATACAGTTATGATGTAGGTGAGAAATTAGCGGGAGCAAAGAAAGAGATACGAGCTTTAAAAGAATCATTTTTAGTATCATTTTCTTTAGAAATTTTAGCTGAAATTGAAAAAGAATCTCCAGTAGAGGCGCTAAATGCATTGGATCGAAACGCATTAATTCCATTCTCTTTTGAATATGAAAAAGAAAATGATGTCCTGCCACGTGTTGCAAAGTTAAAGCAACTGCTAGTGGGCAGAATTAATAAGAAGCCAATTGTAGATACACCGACTGCAAGGAAACTATATGTTCAGGCATGTAGAAGAATATGGAATGATATACAGTCAGTACATACCTCAGAACAATGGGTAGATCTTGTTGTTTCTTATGGTATGGAAATGAGCAATGGTTGGTCTGCATTTAGAAAAAATAAGAATGTAACATTCACATTTAAAAGAATGGTAGAGGAATATTTTGATGAGTTTGTTGATGCAGATGGTATGGAATTATTGATATTAGGAAAGAAATTCATATCACTTTGCACAAATTCAAAAAGTATTAATTCTACGTATCTTCGTGTATCACATGAACTAACATGGAATGATTTACTTACGAAAAAGGTTACAACTCGTAAGAAATCCGCAGCTGCTTGGAGTAGGAAACTGCCAGATACCCTGCAAAGAAAAGGGCCAGGAGTAGAAATTGCTACCAAACCTGAAGACGTAGTTGCTATGTTTGGGTTGAAGGGGATGCAATTTGGTCATTATTGCACCGAACAATATGCAAAAGAGCATATTGGGCATGTATCTGAAGCATTGCATGATTTAGCTCGTATATTGGGAATT
Organism: Bacillus sp. BML-BC051; assembly: GCF_019656175.1. Lineage (NCBI taxonomy): Bacteria > Bacillati > Bacillota > Bacilli > Caryophanales > Bacillaceae > Bacillus > Bacillus sp. BML-BC051. Next base: position 48,586 of record NZ_BPLI01000043.1, on the reverse strand, counting down.
CCACCTGAGTATATAGGGTTAGGAGGACGCTTAGGACTTGCGATTGGTGCGAGAGGAAGCGGCAATGCATTAGCACATTATGAACCTTCTACCAAAGTCATTAATTTAACTCGTGATAATGGAGTCGGGGCATTGTGTCATGAATGGGGACATGCATTGGATCATTTCTTATATGATTGTAGTCATGATTTTCAAAATGGTACTCTTGCTTTCTTATCAAATGGGAAGAGTATTGGGAATATCTTGCCTGCTATTATCAAGGAAAAGATACAAGCTGTGTTAGATGCTTGTAAACAAGGAAAAGTGGCCAGAGTAATCAACGTGGAAAATGCCTACAGTAGAAAGTGGTATTTCTATGGTGGTGTTATCGATAGTTATGATGTGTTTAAAGGAAATCTTTCAAATATTTTAGAATCACATCATGCTAGTTTGTGTAGGAAGCTTGATACTTTATCAGGAGCTACAAAAACGCGTATGGAGCGTAAAATTGAAAAAGAATTCGAGAAAACCGCACAAATGTTAGCTGCATATCATTATAAAAAAACTGGCGAAAAACTTGTTGAAATATCCTATCAAGTGAAAGGGTCTATATACTTTGATACAGCCATTAAGTTAGATAAGAAGAGAACCAAAAAGTATTGGTCTACGAATCATGAGATGTTTGCTAGAGCATTTGAAGCATATGTAGAATCAGCTTTGCTAGATCAAGAACATAGAAACGATTATTTAGTTTGTGATACATATTCTTTTGTATATCCGTTAGGAGAACAAAGAGAACATCTAAATAGAAGTATAAAGAGTTTAATGGAAGTAGCTGTTCCATATATAATAAATAGTATACAAGGAGTGGGAAATGATGAATTATAACATACAAAAAGGACAATTTCGTTTAACAACTGCACATCCAAGAGGAAGTTGGTGGGAATTTTATCGTGTTCCATGCCCAATCTGTAATGGTATTGGAAACTGTATGCTGCATGTTTCACAGGAGAAAGTAGCATGTACCCGTGTGGAAAGTAAGTGGGTATACGGTAAAAATTCAAGTAATCCAAGTTATATCCATTATCTAAATGGTAAGAAGCAATACCAATTACCAGATGTAGATGTGGTAAAGGGGCATAGTAAGCGTAGTAACGAAGAATTAGATGCATTTAATCGTAATTTAATCGGATTTTTGCCGTTAGAGGAGAAGCACCATATACATTTACTACAAGATAGAAAAATGACTGAAGAAGAAGTACAGATACGTCAATATCGTTCTTTTTTAAAGCAACAAATTGTGTTGGAAGATGATAATACGTACACAACTATTTGGGAAAAGTTATTTAAACAAATTGGCAAAAAAGATTGTTGGAAGGGAATACCTGGCTGTGCGAGACGTTCGTAATTGAAAAGATTACGCACCATCTTGAAACGTTGAAATGTAAATAACACCCACAACGAATTAAGATTGTAGAACTCTTAACTTGAGAAGTGGAATGATAGAGTAACGTCTTGAAACGCTTCCCCTAATACTCCGACATGCGCCTTCTAGTTTTGCGACATAAGAAGGGGTCTGAAGCTCGGTGAAGTCATCTGAAAAATTACCGAAGTACCTATTTTAACAGGCAACCGAAAAGGATCTCAGAGGTGAGTCCCGTAGTTGATAGGGTGGGGGTCACAAAAAATTAGATATGGTGAGAATGAATAAAATGGTATTCTGACGAACTTCCGAATGTACGGGTCGAATATTCGCATACCAGAAATGGTATGGGAAACGAAAGTTTCTATGTCCAGTGGTGGATACGTTATAGCCTGGAAAAACCACCATGCAATGTTACAGGCATTGGATAGGGCATCGGCTTAAAGGAAGCATCTAAGTCTAAAATTGATAAAGTTAAGGGAACGTCGAAAGCTAATGATGTGGAGAGCGCAAACTCTATGAAACAGTAAGGAGGAAACGGTATACCGAGGGAACTTCTTTTAACATTAGTGAGAGTAGTGGTAGGAGCAAAGAAGGTTCTGTAATGGAACTGGAGCAATAGCCACAAGTCGACTCTTTAAAAGTCATATAACCTCAATCGCTCATGGAATTCTCGTATGACTTAAAAGGTCACGAGCCAAGATTGGAGCGTGATAAAACATGAAAAGGTCTAGAAAAGAGGGACTAAAGGATAACTCGCTTAGACATTCTGAATACTACGGTATGCAGGAATCACAAGACGAGTTATATGCCAAAAGTCTAAATGGAGGAAACTTCAAGCAGTTAATGAAAGTCATAACCTCTGAAAGTAATATTCTTTTAGCGTTTAGAAATATTAAACGCAATTCAGGAAGTATCACAGAGGGTATTGATGGAGTTACTATCAAGGATGTTGAGAAACTCAGTCAAGAAGATTTCATCAAAATTGTTCAAAAAAGATTTTCTAACTATACCCCACGAAAAGTGCGACGCGTAGAGATACCAAAGCCTAATGGGAAAACGAGACCACTCGGAATTCCATCAATGTGGGATAGAATTGCGCAACAATGTATAAAACAAGTACTTGAACCTATATGCGAGGCAAAATTCAACAAACACAGTCACGGTTTCCGTCCAAATCGAAGCCCTGAAACAGCTATGGCAGATGCAACCTTGCGGGTGAATCGAAGTCATATGCAATATGTAGTTAATGTAGACATACAAGGATTTTTCGATGAAGTTAATCACAAAAAACTCATGCGTCAACTATGGACTATGGGAATACGAGATAAACAACTTCTTGTAATCATCCGAAAAATGTTAAAAGCCCCAATAGTACTGCCCAATGGTGAAATGCAATATCCAAACAAAGGTACACCACAAGGTGGAATATTAAGTCCATTATTAGCCAATATCAATCTAAATGAATTCGATTGGTGGATAACAAATCAATGGGAAGACAGGTTGTTAAAGGAATTGTCATTAACCATTAAAAAGGGCGGACATGTTGACAAGTACCCACATTACAGTAAAATGCGCAAAACAACGGCTTTGAAAGAAATGTATATTGTTCGATATGCAGATGACTTCAAAATCTTCACCGCTACGAAATCGAATGCACAAAAAATCTTTAAAGCATGTGAGATGTGGTTGCAAGAACGCCTAAAACTACCAATTTCGAAGGAAAAGTCAAAAATCACAAATCTCCGTAAGGAAAGTAGTGAATTTCTTGGTTTTGAAATCAAAATGGTAAAAAAGGGAAGTAAGTTAATTGCAAGAACACACATATCAAACAAAACCAAAAAGAAAATCCAAAAACAATTTGAAGATCAAATCGCTGTAATTCAAAGAAGTAAAAATGAGGGACTAAAGAATAAAGCTATTGTTCGCTACAACTCTATGGTAATTGGCACACATAATTACTATGAGATTGCGACCGAGGTTAATAGGGATTTAGCAAGCATCCATAAACACCTAAATATAAGGATTTACAACAGATTACATGTTAATAGGAAAGGGAAGTACAAAGGGAAAGATAAAGGAATTAAAAGATACATGAAATCAGCAATGGTTCGATATCTAAATGATATTCCTATTCTACCACTAGCGTATATCAAGCACAAAAGCCCCAAAAATAAGGATACAAAAATCAATAAGTATACACCACAAGGTAGAGAATTGATACATAAAAATCAATCTGCAGTGCCTGAATGGAAAATACAATGGTTAAGAGAACACCCTGTCATTAGTCAACGAGCAACTGTTGAATATAATGACAACCGAATCTCTCTATTTGTAGCCCAACATGGCAAATGTGCAATTACTTCCGAGGAACTAATACTATCAGACATGCAATGTCACCATAAAACACCTTGGAAATATACGCAAGATGATAGTTATAAGAACCTAATCCTAATATGTAGAGATGTACACACATTAATCCATGCAACATCGCCTGATGTGATCGGAGGTCTAATGGAGAAGTTGAAGCTAAACGAAGGACAACTCATTAAGCTAAATAAACTTAGAAAACAAGCGAAAAATGAAATGTTAGAAATCAATTGACAAACAAAACATTAACAAAAGTAATAAACCTTTAGATTGAGGAAACACAAAGACATTAAACAGTCGATGGAACGCCGTGTGCGGTGAAAGTCGCACGCACGGTGTGGGGCGGGGGAAAAATTGGAGATAACATCAAAGATTTACCTATCGCACCCGAAATGGGTAGGCGCTACCCCAGAGGGAAATATCCTTTGGGATGCGTCACATTTTATGAAATGAAGAAAGGACAACTTTCTCTTCGTTTAATGGCAGGTTTTCCAGGAATTATGATTCCATTCCGAAACCAATATAATCAAATTGTTGGTTGGCAAGTACGTGTAGATGAAGTAAAGAACTCTGTTCATGTGAAATCTGGACCTACAGGTATACAAGCCGAACTACTACAACAGCCTAATATTGTGAAAATAACGAAAAACGGTGATTGTATCTATGAAGGAAAACTAGAAATAGGGAAAAATAAAGAATTATTAATCGGCGGGGAAAAAGTTGTTGTAAAGATACATAAAGGTCAAAAATACTTATGGATCTCTTCAGCAAATAAAAATGAAGGAACCGGTGCGGGAGGTAGTGAAAATCCACTTCCTGTACATGTAGCAGTACCAAGCTCACATTTGAAACATTGGAAGTCTGGTACGCTGCACAAAACAAAATCAGTAATGATTACAGAAGGGCCGATGAAGGCGGATTTGATTGCCGATTTACTTCCTCAAAGACTAAATAAAGAAGAAATAGCTAAAGTAGGGACAACAGTTCTTGCGATTCCGGGTGTAAATGCATGGAGAATCGTTATGCCAGTATTAAAAGATATGGGCGTAGAAAATGTATACTTAGCATTCGATGCTGACTTAGTAGAGAATGAAAAAGTAAGAGCCGCCTTAATTGCTTTTGCGACAGAGTTAAAGAAAGAGGGCTATAACGTAATTATTGCAGCATGGAACCCAGCACAAGGGAAAGGTTTAGATGATGCGATGCAAGCTTCTTTCAAGCCAGTTTTTCGCACAATATAAAAAATCGTTGTGAACTTAAAAGAAAGTTGTACATTTTACAACAAAGTAGCAGTATTAGTGTAAAAATTTCTTTTAACAATACACGTAACAGTTTAACTAGGGGACTTTATATAAAAGAAAGGTGTGTATTAAGTATATGGATATTATGCAACAATTAATGGACGTAGATAAAAAAGCGAGGGAACAAGAAAGAATGGAACTCATTCAACGATTTTATAATGAGGGAGTTTCTATCACGACAATTGCAAATGCGACAAATATGTGTGAAGAGGATATTTCTTATATAGTAAGTAACTAGTAGCCATATTTGGTAGGAAAATAGAGGAGAAAAAGATAGAATTGTAATTCTATCTTTTTTTATGCTCTTATATACAATTTTAAAACGAGAAAGGTAGAGGGAAAACATGAGTGTATATGTAAAAAAGAATCTAGTAAATTTACGAGTTGATTATGCTTTTAAGCGTTTGTTTGGAGTAGAAGGAAATGAAGATATATTAATTGGGTTTCTTAACGCGGTACTACAATCATCTATTGATGAAGAAATTACATCTTTGCACTTAGATGATCCGCATCTTCCAAGAGAGCAGAAGGATGATAAATTGTCTATTTTAGATTTGCGAGCTACGCTAAATAGTGGTATAAAAATTAATATAGAGATTCAAGTTCGAGACAAAAAAGATATGATAGAACGTTCTTTGTTCTATTGGTCAGGTATGTATTATTCTCAAATGACTCAAGGGATGAAATATACAGAATTAAGACCAACCATTTGTATTAATATAGTGGATTTCATTCTATTTCCAGAAGAACAGGAGTTTCATAGTATTAATACTGTGATGAACAAAAAATCTAAACGTATCATTACCGAAAATATGCAGTTGCATTTTCTTGAAATTCCAAAAGTGATTCAAGAATGGCAAGGAAAACGAATGGATCCGTGGGAAGATTCTTTAGCGCGTTGGTTACTATTATTTCCTGCGCATGAGGATGAGAGATTAACAACAATCCTGGAGGCGATAGCAATGGAAAAAGATCCAGTTTTGAAAAAAGCAATAGAGGATTGGGAGCGTTTAAGTAGCGATAAGGATTTTTTACGCTTATATGAGGCTAGAGAAAAAGCAATAAAAGATAGAATATCAGAAATAGAGACAGCAGAAGAAAGGGCTGCGAAAAAAGCTGCAGAAATAGCTACAGAAGAAACTAAAATTGCAACTAAGATAGAGATGATTGAAAATATGTTTAAAATAGGATTACCTATAGAACAAATTGCAAAAGTTGCAGAATTAAGTGTTGAAGAGGTTAATGAAATTATAAGAAATAAAAGGTAGATATAAATGATAAAAAAACAGGTAATTGTGGGTACACACGATTACCTGTTTTTTTGATTTAATGAAAGTAAGTGAATAGATGTGAAGGAAGGGGGAATAGTTATGAAAGTAACAAGAGGAAATGCTATTTGAAGTGTGTAATTTTTACATACTCAATTATTCTGTTATTAAAAAAATATAAAGAATATAAGGGGAAGTTATTTGTATTATGAAAAAGAAAAAAGAAGCATATTATGTACATGTGTATACGCTTAGAGACAAAAGTACAAAATCTATAAAAATAGAACCATGGCGCTCATTGAAAGAGGAAATGAATGTTTTGGGTCTTAAGGACAGTGATATTTTTCAAATTCAAATGGTATGGTACGATCCAAACAAAGAGGATAAAAAGAAATGAAATAAAACGGAACACGAAAAGTCCAATTTTATTTTTTAGGTGTAAATAAGGCTTGTTTTTTTAAAATCGTATTGCTATAATATAAATGTAATAAGATTTAACAATAAAATAAAAAAATAATCAGTTCGCATATAAGAGAAGACCTCAATATGCGCCATGTCCTTAGGGGACGTGTGCGTGTATTGGGGTCTTTTTGCGTTTTGCGAGCAAAAAACACCCGGAGGTGCAGGAATTATGTTGAATTGGTTGTCTGCAAAACTTATGACAACATCAGTAGGAGATTTTCTACTGGCAAAAACTAGTTTTGAGAAAGGTATTACTGGGCACACCAGTGGTACAGATGCTACCACTGTACAAAAAAGCATGAATACCCTTGTAACAACACTAATTGGTTTTGGGGGTATTTGGGTAGCAGCTTGCGTGGTATTTGCAGCTATTAAATTATCTGGTGCACAAGGTAAAAACCCTGAAAACCGTACACAAGCTATGATTGGTTTAGCTTGTGCGGCAATTGGAGGCTTTGTCATGATCAAAGCATACGACATCGCTTCTTGGGTTACAAAAATTTAACATAAGAGTTTGCAAAAGCTCTCCTCTATTTGGGGAGAGCTTCTCTTATACAAGGGAGGAAATAAAATGAGAAAAGTAACCGTTCCTGTTGATATGACTTCGGAACAAAAAACACTATTAGGTGTGCTGAGCAAACGCCAATTGATTTATCTATTGGGTGGAGGAGCATCCCTTTATTTATATGTGCCATTCTTATGGCGGCTATTTGCACCTTTTAATGCGGCAGTAGCATTTTTTATTTGCTTAATTTTAGCAATACCAACAGTAGTAGTTGTAATAACGTTTGCTTTTATTTATAAAGAAAAACAACACATGTATTTAGATAAATATTTACTTATCAAAATGCGAAGCCGTTCTGAAAAAGGTAAGTGGAGAAAAGGATACGAGCCAATTACATGGGTAAAGGAGAATTTATAGATGTTAGAAATGATATATTTTGCGGTGGTAGCCATTGTAGGGTTTTTCTTTTATCGGAAAATGAATGGAAAACCAATGTTTGGCTTTAAGAAAAAGGGGAAAAGTCAGGGCGGGGTAGAGAAACGTACTGCTGAAAAAAATGGAAAGAAAAATAAAAAGAATACGCCTGCTACAGAGGAAATTGATGAGGATAATGTGGACTTCTTTAGTGCTTTTGTAGAAGACATTAAGGAAGTTGAAAATCATATGATTCGTTATCATGATGATACGTTTGTCCTAATTGCAGAGGCACACCCAGTAAACTATTACCTTCTTTCCAATGCGGAACAAGAAGCGATTGATATCAAAATTGAATCATGGTTAACCACATTAGAGTTTAATACAAAGGTATATATCCAAAGTAAGTTTGTAGATTTAACAGATCCTGTACGAAAAATGACAGAAACAATGAAAGGTGCGAAGGACCTTACACCAGAGACAGTACTTTATGGGCAAGAAGTTATCGACAACCTAGAGTACTGGCAACGTTCGCAACCTCGATATGAACAAAAGCGATATTTAATTTATCCATACAAAGTGGATATTAGTACGATTACAGCTGATACAGAGGAAGAATTGGAAGAAAAGATTGTAGATAAAGCATTTAACGAATTATATCGTCGCTATAATGCTTCCCGAAATCTACTATCGAAAGCAAAAATTAGTGTAGAAATGTTAACGAAAGATAAATTAATAGAACTCTTATACGTAGCATTTAACCGTCGTAAAGCGGTGAAAGCACGTTTCCAAGATTTAATTGAAAATGAAAACTTCTCTCTATATTCAACAGGTGAAACAAATGAGAGAAAACTAGAGTTAATGAAGAAAGTTCTAGCAGAAGAAAAAGCTGAAAAATCAAATAATGGGGTGGCATAAGTATGAAATTGTTTGGAAAGAAGAAAAAAGAAAAAAAGAAATTAGAAGCTGAAAAGAATGATGAATTGGAACTAGATGAGGAAGAGTACGAACAAGAAGAAGTTCCGCCTCAATTAGACAATCAAACAACTGTATTTGATGTCATTGCCCCAGAAGGAATGAAAATTGATGCAGAAGACTATGGGGTAATTAAGCAGTCATTAGGAAGTAATACTTTCTTCCGTCCATTTTATATTCCACGTGATGGATACCCTCGTATGATGCAGACCAATTGGCTGAACATGTTAACTTCAGCTGGAGAGGTTGATGTCATGATTGATATTCATAAAGAGCCAAAAGCAAAAGCGATGCGATCGTTAGATATGCAGCTGACGATGTTACGTTCGAACCTTTCTTTCCAACGTACACGCGGAAATATTGACCAAGAAAAAGACTTAGATGCAAAAATTCAGGATACAAACAATCTAATGGATGAAATTCAATTTAATGAGAATGACTCCTATATGGTAAGTACCATGGCCGTTGCGTATGCTGACTCAAAGAAAGAATTAGATGTTTTATGTGAGTATATTGAAGATGAAATGCAAGCATCTCACTTTAAAATAGCGAGTACCTGGAATCGTGTGAAGAGTGGTTTGAAAGCGGTTATGCCACTAGGTGCACCAAATACTCTGCAAGATACATATCGAAATATCGATAGACGTGCTCTATGTACATTTGCTCCCTTTGTATCAGGATCCGGAAGATTTAACGGTGGTATACCAATAGGAAAGAACAAAATTACTGGCCAAGTAGAATTTTTAAATTCATTTGGTAACGCAGATTATCGTCCACCAAACTATAACATTGGTGTGACAGGGATTTCAGGTTCCGGTAAAAGTTTACTTTTAAAAATGAAGCTAGCTCGTGAAACATCACTTGCAGATACACATGCGATGATCATAGATCCAGAGGGGGAATTCGTAAAAATCACCAAACGATTAGGTGGTATTAACTTAAATATTTCACCTGAAAGTAATATCATTATTAATCCTTGTGCAATTGCAGTAACAGAACTTCAGATTACGGATAAAGATGAAGAGCTAGAAGCGCTTGAACAATATGACAAGAAAGAACTCGTAGAGCGTGATGGCGTGAAGTATGTAAGATTTGTGCCTATTTTAGAGAAAATTAATGAAATACTAGGATTCTTTGACATTATTATTCGCGGACAAGATTTTGATCAACCAGGATTAAATGTATTCCAGCGCACAATGTTAGAAGATGCGATTCGTGAAGTATTCAGTAAACATGGTATTACTTCTCACCCTTCATCTTTATATACGGATGAAGTAAAGAAGGTGGATGGACAATTAATTCAGTCTCAAGTGAGAAAGCCGGAGCCAGAGTTAAAAGAAATTTATGATGTGATAGTGGAAAACCATGGAGACGATGTGAAAGCAGAAGAGTTAATTGCTGCGATTCGTCCGTTTTTACGTGATGGCTCAAAACCATTATTTGATGGACAAAGTAATTTTGGACGCGGTGTAGAAACACAGTTAAACGAATCACGTGTTGTTAACTTTAATATTAGTCATTTAGAAGAGGGCTTCTTAAAGCCGATCGCCTTCCACGTTATCCTGAACTATATTTGGGAGCATTGGATTAAGAGTCCAGAACACGCTATCAAACGAAAAGTGTTATATGTGGATGAGATGTGGCAGTTTATCGACTATGAACAAACTGTTAACTTCTTAGAAAAAGTAGCACGTCGTTCACGTAAAAGAAATGCTGGTATGTGTTGGGCAAGTCAGGACTTTGTTCGTATTTTAGAAAATGTGAAAGCGCGTGGTATCTTGCAATCTACTTTCTCTTATTTCTTCTTAGAGCAAAATAAGATTGATAAGAAAAAAATCCAAGAGAACTTTAACTTAACTGCTGGGGAGCTTGACATTATTCTCAACAATCCAGGGAAAGGTGAAGGGATTTTCCGCATAGGAGATAGTTCAGTTTGGATTCAAACAGATCCATCAGATAAAGAAATGATGTTCATTGAATCCAATGAAGCTGTACTGCAAGAACTTTTAAATAATATGAAGAAAGTACAAGGGTACGCAGGATAATAGCGTACCTTTGAAAAGGAAGGTGAAATTATGCTTGATAAGATAATAGGATGGGTCGGCGGCTTAATTGTTTCTATGGTCAAGACCTTTCTTTCTCCAATCTATAAATTAATTGATACTATCCCCGATTTAATTTTTGGTGGGGATAGTGCAAAATTAAATTTTTTATTTAAAGACGACACAGCTGGGAGTGTATTAAATACGGGATTACCAGTCATGTTTAAATTTGCAGCCTTTTTAGTCTTAGTCAGTGCTGTAATTGCTGGTGCAAAGTATTCAGCTGCTGCCATTAATCCAACAAATCGAACATATATCATTGAATATGCGAAGGATTTAATGATTGTTTCTATTTGTATATGGCATTTAGATTTCTTCTATAACATTATATTTGATATTAATACTTGGGTAGCATCGGAGTTTAAAAGAGCAATAGGAGAACAATCACTAGATGTTTTTAAACCAGGTCAGACAATTACTGAATTGTCTATGGATAAAAATAAGGATGATTATTTATTTCAAATTTTTGCGATGTTGATTGAAGTTGGACTGTCACTTTGGGCAAACTTCTTCTATTTAATGCGAGCGGTATCTCTTTATATCTTGATGTTAATGGGACCGATTATGGTTGGTATGTGGTTATTTCCTCAAAAGAAACAACAAACTCTATATTGGATGCGTGAATTTGTTGGTACAGTACTCATCCAAGGTATCCATGCGATTACTATATGGTTGATTTTTGTACTAGTAGGCAAATCAGATAATACCATTATTAAATTAATCTTATTTGCTATGTTTATTCCTATAGGTGAAATTGTAAAAGGGTTCATTGGTTTAAGTACAAATACGGCGGGAGCGGTAAATAGAGCAGGTACGATGCTTGGAATGGGAGCCTTAGCAAGTATGGCAGGTATCGTTAAAGGGATACGTGATGACCATCGTAGTAATAAAGAGAAGACAAAAGCTAGAAAAGAAGGCGAGGAAGATAAAAAAGAAGATGCTGATAACCCTAAAAACGCGTTGGGAGCCAATTTAGGGACAGATGTAGGTACAACATCTCGTGCAGCTCGTATGTTAAAAGCAGGTCAAATTGGAAGCATGGTTGGAAAAGCAACGGGCGGACTCGCGGGGTTAGCAATGGGTGCAGGACTTGGACCAGAAGGAATGGCAGTAGGAACATTTGCTGGAAGTAAAGCAGGTGGAGTTCCTGGTGCAGTAACAGGAAGAACATTGGCAGCTGGACTTGAAGGAGTTACTAGTGCTGGGAAGCATATTGGTTCTAGTGTGAAGAAAGGTCTAGATACGTATAAAGGGTTAAATGGAGAACAATATCCAGAGTTAACAGATGAAGATATTGCACAAGACTTAGCTACGAAAGATTTTGAAAATTGGAAAGCGGATAATCCTGATTCTGCAGTTGCGAGCCGTTTAAAACAAGCATTCCCTGGTGCATCCGATGCAGAGATTGCAAAAAAAGTAGCAAAAACAAATAGTGATCAAATGTCTCATTTCAAAAATCAGCGAAAACAAGATTTACAAAACATGAAGAAAAATGCTACACCATATGGAAACGCTAGAGATTTAGTTAACGCTGCAACTAACGCATTCCAAAAAGGATATGAGGCAGACCATAAAGATGCGTTTATGGGTCAATTACCAGAAAATATGTCAGCGGAAGAGAAAGAGAAAAAATGGAATGACCATCTAAACTCAAAAGTTCAGGGATTTAGAAATCATGCAGAACAAGCGGCAATAAAAGCTGGAGCAATGCCAGTTGATGCGAAAGATAAGCAAGGCAACAACCTGTTTGATAAGTCTTATGTAAATAAAGATGCCTTTGCTTCTCAACTTGCACTTGGAAAAGTTGGGAAAGCGGTTGAAGGAGTAAAGGGAGAAACACTAGAGAGTGGCCATCAAAATATGGGACAAGTAGACTCACTTGTGGGTGCGTCCACTGCTGCATTTAAAAAGGCATATACAGCAGATCATAAGGCTGGATTCATGAAGCAATTCCCTGCAGATGTACCACAACAAGAAAAAGAGGCTGCATGGAACAAACACTTGAGTCAAAAAGTGCAAGGGTTTAAAAATCATGCACAGAAAGCTGCAGAACAAGCAGGGATTGTGCAACAAAAAGATGGGACTAGCTATGCTAATAAGGAAGCTTTTGCTTCTCAGCTATCGCAACAATTACAAAACAATCCAAATATAAATGCAATGGGTGTATCTAGTGTATCTGGCATTCAAAAAGCGGTAAATGGTGTAAAAACACATAGTTTAGCAAATGGATATGGAAACCAGAAACAAAAAGGTGTAAGTAATGTTGGGAATTTAGTACAAGCATCTACAGAATCCTTTAAACAAGGATATGCAGCAGAGAACAAAGCAAACTTTATGAAAAACTTGTCTCCAACTATGTCTCAAGCGCAAAAAGTAGAAGCTTGGCAGTCTCACTTGAATGATAAAGGGAATGAATTTAAAGCAGTCGCTCAGCAAGCAGCGGTACAAGCGGGTGCGATGCCCGTACAGGCAAAAGATACGAGTGGTAAGAGTCTACATAATCAATCGTATATTAATAAAGATGCCTTTGCTTCGCAATTGACGAAAGGTTTACAAAGTCATGCTAGTCTTGGAACAATGAGTCAACAAGTAGGTTCTGGAATTACTAGTGCGATTCAAAGTGTTCGTTCACACGGTGTTGCGACAGGTGGTGCAATCAATAAAGCTGTGTTTGCAGCTACGCAAACGCAAGCGAGTATGGCACGTGCTGGAAATCTGTCTGTTTCTGAAATTGAGCGCTCGTATGCGGATGCATCAGCTAGTGTAGCAAATATTTCGCAAAGTGCTGGGAAAATGACGATTCCAACTTCAGCAGTGGGACGTATGACACAGCAAAGTAAGATGATTGGTGTAAGTATGATGGAAGGTGCCAAACATCTCGTGCATACAAAAGGTATGGAAAATGTATCACAAGCATACTTTAATGCATCTAGTGCTGTTCAGCAGGCTGGTGGAAATGCAGTACAAAGAGTGATGAGTGGAACTGCAGCTGCCGTTCATACTTCATTAGGAGGTAATGCAGCAGAACGCCATTACAATGTGACAAAAGGATTAAGCTATGCAGCAGGTGTAATTGGTGGTGCAGGTGCTTACCAAGCTACTGCACGTATGGTAAGTAAACATAATCCTTATAATAAAGCAGTTCAAACAGAAGCAAAAGAAATTCAAGAGATTAAGGGAATGGTACCAACAATAACAGATGCGACTGGAAGACAATCAGTTGCTCAAGGTGCAGTACGTCTTGTTACGACAAATAATAAATCATGGATTGAAGCGAAAGATTCCAGTGGAATGACACAAGTTGTATCTCGTTATGGTAGTGGTGATAGTAGCATTCGTTCGGGACAAGTTGTATATCAAGACTTAAATATTTCGGATGGACAATTAACGCAGTACCGTAATGGTATGAAAGCAACACCAGCATATATTCAAGATTCTAGTGGTGGGAAAATTAGTATCAATCGTTCTATCAATATTAATCCAAACCAATTAATAGGAAATCAAAATCAAAGACCTTTACAACAGAAACCAGTATTTAGTGAACCGCCACTTACGGTAAGTCATAAGGTAGACAATGGTCACTTCTATATGTCTGATTTAGACCAGGGGGGATACCAGAATGTGCAAATGGTGGTAGAAAGAGATCGTAGTTATATGGTTGCGACAACTACAGACGGTACAGTGTCACGTATTTCTCCGTTCGGAAAAGGAGATACACGATTACAAGCAAACCAAAGAATTGAAAGGGTTTGTGAAGTGAAAGATAGCAGTATTAAACCGAGAGAAGAAATCCTAGTAACTCATACACAGGACGAAGTTGTACGTACAGAGACACATTTGAATTTATCAGAACATGACCCACAAAACCTGATTCCATTTGCGCCAAACCCTCGCTTAGCACAGCGAAGAAGTAGAAATAATGAAAATGGAAAGTATGGAGTGACAAGTCTATGAGTCAAAATCCTAACGATCCAAATAACCAGAAGAAAAGTAACCCTTTAAAAGATGCGACATCTCACTTTATTAAGAAAAAAGGGATGCAGGCAAGCGGGAAAATGGCAAAAATGGCAGGAAAAGCAGGAAGAGCGGCAGCGAAAGCTGCTGCCAAACTGCTAAGAGCTGGTATAGTGAAAATTGTCGGAGCTATCGTGGGAGCAGTAGGATTGCCTGTTGCTCTCATTATGGCTCTTATTATTACTGTATGTGTGATTCTAGCATCTTTTGTACCATTTACCGATGATGAGAGTAAAACAGAAGAGCAAGTCAAAAAGTATATGGAAATTTCAATGGCACTAAACGTAGACTGGAAAGAGGTCGTCGCTTTTGACATGGCTCGGTATGATAATGATTTGACTGGAAAAGATCCGCATGATGCTATATCATATTTCTTGGATATCCAATATGAAGAATATACGGAAAAAGAGGTATGTGAGGCAGGACCGAATGGTCCTTGTGAAAAAAAGAAAAAGGAGATGCAAAAAACCAAATCTGAAAGTTATTCCGGACCAGATGTAAAAAAGATATTGGGAGATACAGATTTTAAGAAAAAAATAGATGAAATTAATGCAAGTGGTAGTAAAAAAGTAACAGTTTCTTCTCATGGATTAGAAAAAGCGATGGAGCTTGCAAAGTTTAGTGAGAGTCAAAAAGATCGTGCGCGTGAGATACTAGCAGCAGGAATGTTAGAAGGAATGTATGGACATCTGGCACCTTCTAGTAATTTTGTTGGTGGTATGTGTGTAGGTAATGTGAGCCCTGGCGGAGAACCTGTTAACCTTAATGCCAAAGTTACAGGATACCTTCCTAAAATTAAAGAAATGGCAGAAAAACATGGTGTAGCTCAATATGTTGGTGTTTTGGCTGCCCAAATGATGCAGGAATCACAAGGAGAGGGAAGTGACCCGATGCAAGCTGCAGAAGGGCATTATGGAGACTTAAGTTCATATTGTATAGGTCTAAAAGGAAGTGCTCGTATAGGGTGTATTAAAGACCCCAATATTTCTATTGAAGCAGGCGTACAAGAATTTAAAGATGTTTTAGCAAAGGCAAATGGAGATATAGCACTTGCCTTACAGAGTTATAATTACGGTCCTGGATTCATTAGTTATGCATTAGCAAAAGGTGGATATTCAGAAGAAACAGCCATTGCGTTTTCTAGGGAGCATGCTGGTGAAAATCCAGCAGGTTGTTCTGATCCTAATAACTTCCGAACCAAAGTTGGAGCGTGTTATGGAGATTACACTTACGTTTCCAAAGTTTTGAAATATTATAAAGATTTAGGTTGTGTAGAATCTGGAGATGGAGAATGGATTTCCGATAAAGGTTGGAAATGGCCAACGAAATCAGGGCGTATTACAGATACATTTGATGCAGTTCGTGGTGGAAAGCAACATAATGCTGTAGATATTGGAGCTATGACCGCTGGAAAAGCTGGAGACCCCGTGTGGTCAATGGAAGCAGGTATTGTAGTCCAAGCAGGTAATGTAAATGGTGGAGGTCTAGGTGTTTATGTAGACCATGGAAATGGTATTGTATCTCGTTACTTACATTTGAGTAAAATATCAATTGCACAAGGAACCATGGTGACGAAAGGACAAATTATTGGAGAGATGGGTGGTTCTAACTATGATAAAAACACTGGTTTCCTTAATATGAATGGCTACGCTGTTCATTTAGATTTCCAAATTCGTATTAACGACCAACCAACGGATCCAATGAAATTCTTTAAGAAAAATGATGATCCAGGACTATCATCTGGTGGTTCTCCTATTATGACGAATGACAAACGACAAAAAGTATTAGCAGAAGCGAAAAAATGGCTTGGTCAAGGAAAAGTGAGATATGTCTTAGGGGATCGTAATCCGCCAGGAGGTACTTCAGATTGCTCAGGATTTACTCAGTATGTATTTAGAACAAGTATAGGTGTCCAACTTGGAGATTGGACTGGTGCTCAAGTCGGACAAGGAAAACAAGTGCCAGACATCAATCATGCGCAACCAGGGGATCTAATTTTCTATGAAAATCCAGGGCATGTTGCGATTTATATGGGGAATCAAAAAATGATTCATATTGGTGATAATAAGGGTGTACAAATTACAGGTCTAAACTATACGGCAAGAGGACAACATATGACACAAATCCGTAATGTTATAGACTGATAAGGGATGAGAGTAGATGCAGAAAATAATCAACATTTTATCTAATATGCCTCGTAAATACTTGGTCATATTGGGGATTATCGTACTAGTGGCAGGTGTTGCCACCTATAATACCATTCATGATTATATGCTGAAATCACAAGTGCAAGAGGAAGAGCAAGTAAATCAAGATGAAATCGAGATGCTTGGAGATAAACCAAAGAGATTTGATACAAAAGAAGAAGAATATATTGCAAAAACAAAAACAGTAGAGGATTTACTACGAAAAATTTCTAATAGTAGTTATGATGTTCCATATTTGTTTACAAAGGCTGGATTTGGTATTGAACCAATGAAAATGACAAGTAATGAACGTATGCTTGCTACAGAAGCTGTTCAAAGATATTTCCTAAATGGAGATAAGTTTTACAATGCACGTATTACCAAAATTGACCGCGGGAAAAAAGTAGATACATTTCATATAGAGGTTTTAATACAACAGGTAAACTTCTTGGAACCACGACAATTTAAAATTCAGGTAAATCAATATGCGCAAATTGTAACACCAATTGAACAAATACCGCATGGACAAGAAGAAGTTCCTGTGGATTAACTGAAAGATAAGGGTTGTGAATAAAAATCACAGCCCTTATTAAAAAATATAAAGAGTACCTAAAAATATTTATTGAATATTCTTAATTTTCTGATATAATAAAGTTATGGTTAAATGGAATTTGTATATATTAGTGAAATGATATAGATGTGGAGGTAAAAAGAATGAGATTATTATTTGGAACCGCAGCAAACTATTTTGCAGGATATTCTTCTGGAAGAGGCTCGGGACTTTTAGGGACAATATTTGGGTGGGCTTTATTAGTAGGTAGTGGATACCTGTTGATAACAAATTGGGATAGTATCACAGTTTGGATGCACAGTTTAGATATTGTAACAGGATTAGATGGTTATGAAGACATGAGCAATGGATTTATATTCATATGCTTGCTTGTAAGTGGTTTTATTTTCATGCTATTGTTACCAGTCTTTGCAATTGTATTAATAGTGGGTGTGGTATTCCTGAATATTGTCATTTGTACAATTGTATTATTAGTATCACCAAGTACATATAAAAAAAATAAAGATGTGGAGAGTGAATGGAAATGAGTACAATTCTAGTTTTAGGTGGTTCAAATGGTAGAACATTAGAGAAGTTAGCGAAAAAAAGAGATTGTCAGGTGATTTTTCACGACGGAAAAAATCATGGTGGTGTAAAGAAAACATTTCGTAGTGTTATAAAAAAATGTGATGTTATTGTAGTGCAGAAAGGTGCATGTGGTCATGTGTCTATTGATGTAGCAAAAGAGTACGCAAAGAAGTATGATGTCCCGCTTTTATTTAATCAGGGTTTTGGAGGAACAGGCGCGTTAGAGATTGGGTTAAAGCATTTGCAAGTAGCATAAGTTTAAGTGGTATAGGGATTTATTTAGATTGTATAATCATATAATCCTTATATAAAATTATAAAGTTAATATTGGAGGAATCGAAATGCTATCAATACCAGAACAAAGTGTTAAATGCTTTTTGAATGCTGATTTAAATGGACAATTAGAATTAGATACGAAAGAACCCCAAAGAGGAAATGGTTGCTAAATAATTTAATACAGATAACAAACATTTTTGAATGACTGCTGTAACAGGAGATCTGCTGAATCGAAATTACTGGATAACTAAAGAGTTAGTATCAGAAATAAAAACAGGTGGGAAGAATACCCAATCTACTTTGAAACAAAAAAAGTTAGCAATAGTGAAGGGGATCTTGTTAAGCATAAACCTACACGTATATATAAAATTCTTAAAGAAGAGTAGATAATACTATTTGGATTTGAAATTTAGATAATATATGGATGTAAATGAAAGGTGAATATAATAAAATGAATCATAGTAATATACATAAATCAGGTTATGTTATACTCATATATTTTATAATGACTCAATTTGTTGGGATTATAGGTGTACAATTGCTAGCAAAGACAGGTTGGTATGATATTAAGGGAAATCAACAGCAAGCAATTCAGCAACTACTTGTTCATTGGGAACTAATAGGTTTTTTGCTCATATTGACATTCGTTTTTCTTATATATAAGAAAGAAGCGATGCGCGATTCGAAGTTATCAATTAAATTTTCAAGAGTATCATTCGGTTGGATTTTAGTAGGAATAGTTGCAGTATTCTTGGCACAGACAATTGGTAGTATATTGGATAAAAGTATATTTCACTTAACTACACAATCAGTTAATACATCAAGTAATATTGAATCTGTAGCCATTTCTCCTCTTGCTCTTATATCAATTGTAATTCTTGCTCCGCTAGTTGAGGAGCTTGTATTTCGTTACGCGGCCATAAATATATTAAGCCGTAAATTTAATAAAAGTGGGTGTATATTAGTTAGTTCATTGTTTTTCTCTATTATGCATTTTGATTTTCCTTTTGTATTTGGATATTTTCTAATTGGACTTGTACTTGCGGCAATATATGTACGTACTAATAGGTTAATAGTATCGTTTGTCGTTCATGCTAGTATGAACTTAATTGTTGTTATGTTTCAGATTTCTTGATGAAATAATTCAATTTGCAAAGAACGAAAAAACTTTCCTTTTAATTTTGGATAAAGCACAAAGTATGACTACCACAGTGTAGATAAGACAAATAGCCAGGGCTAATAAGTAAATAAAGCTCAAATGAATAAAATTATTAAGCAAAAGTGGAATATAAAAACAACTTGGAGGAAATACATATGTCAGCATTTTTAAATTTAATTGCTTTAATATCATTAATTACTTCAATCGTATTTTTCGTGAAAGGGTTCAAGAATAAACCGAAATTCAAGAAAGCCACTTTATTCTTTTGTGCAACATGGGCTTTATGGTTCGTATCAGCTATGATTGACCCGGAACCAACAAAGGTAAATGGAAAGCAACAAAATAAACAGGAAGAAGCAGAAGAAAAGAAGAAACAGGAAGAAGCTAAGAAACAACAAGAAGTAGAGGAAAAGAAGAAACAGGAAGAAGCTAAGAAACAGCAAGAAGCAGAACAAGCGAAAGATAGCGGGTTAAATGAAGTGCAAGCACAAGAAAAAGCAGAACAATTGAAGCTGGCGCAAGGTCAGGGGGCGCGTAATAAAGATGTCAAGTTATCACAATTAGGAGTTCAAACAATAAAAGATGGAATCCAATATACGACACCAGTGCAAGATATCCACATTGAAGCGAAAGATAGTTTAACAAGAATTGTTGCCATTATGCCAGCCGGAACAACGAAAGAACAAGCAAAAGAAGTAGGCGATTCATTAGCACGACAAGTAGCAAGTTTTGGAACGATGGGATTATATGTTGATTTACACTCACCTAGCAAAGACTATTTAGGAGAATATTGGGAGAATTTTAGTGGTGATATTGGTATCTTTGACAGTAATGAAAAAAAGTTAGCACGTGGATACATTGATAAATTGAATCCAACTAAAATAAAATGGTAACTTTGACAGAAAATGAGTTATTTTTGAGGATGATTAGTTGCTGTTGTAGTTTGATGGCGATACTCCAAATTACAAATATCTTATGAGTATAAGCGTTTCTATAACTCTACTAGTGTAAGTTTGTACCTAATAATAGAAAAAGCTCTCACAATTGATGTGAGAGCCTTATAACTAAATTATACTATTTCATTCTGGGCTCCCATCACATCGCCATCAACTAAAAAAATGTTTGTTCCCCAAAAAACGAAACTCAGGAAGAAGCAAAAGAAGTTGTAAACGACATTACCTGGAAATCCAAACATACGGAACGATCATTCTTTCCCATGATGTTGGGGTATGGATAACTGGTAGCATTTTCGAGAAGCTAAATGTGTTTATAATAAAACTGATGAATCGGATAATATGTAGTCCATAAAAAATCCTGGCCATTTCCATAGGATGGCTAGGATTTTTTATATACAAAGGAAAAGACACCTTAAGGTGTCTTCCTCTGACTTGAACCACTTTAATTTTAATAACATCATTTTACAATCACAAATATATCTTTAATCTTTCATATAATATTTTATCATTTTTTTCGGTTAATTGCATGAAACTGGTGAAAAATAGGTTATTTTTTGTAAATTCCTTTTCTCCATATCCATTCAATGGGACCATAGCGGAAATATTTACTCCAAATTTTGCTGAATATAATTTGCGCAAAGATAATTAAAATCCCGAAGATACATAGTTGCCAGTAATATACCTGTGAGACATCTTTAAAGTACAACGAAAGAATGACAAGAGTTAGTATACTTTGGCTAATGTAATTCGTTAAAGCATACTTGCCTATGTTCATAAAGGGTTGCAGCCACTCTATATATTTTTTATTCTCACACACTCTAAGTAGGGTACAAATATAGAATATAGCTAGCGTTTTCCCTCCAAATAAAATCCATATTTGTATATCCTTAGAGTAATAGACATCCATTTTTATAAAATAGTAGATAATAGGACAAGAGAGAAGACATGAAATGCATAACGAACTCCACTGTAAAAATTTAATTTTCTTTATTACCCCCGGTATCCTTTTAAAAATATCTTTCTTACCAGCCCATAAGCCGATTAAAAATAAGCCTATATATTCAGGAATTCCTATTAGTAGTTGTTGGGGTTCCTCTATCATCAGAAAAAACAAACGTGCTTTTACTTGATATAAATAATGTGTAAATAGATTTACCGTGTGGTTGGTAGTGTTGCCTGTAAACATATATTGATAGTAAGTTGGCACTTCAAGAATAGAAGAACTTGCTTGTAAAAATACAATAATATGTAATACATAACTAACCGTTAGGAAACTACAACCAGCTATAAAAATAAGCTTAGTAGAGCGCTTATAAAAGAACAATAGAATAACTCCTGCTATAGCATACGCATGTAGAATATCTCCATACCATAGAAAGGTGAAGTGAAGTAAACCGAAGGCTAATAAAATACACAGTCTGCGAATAAACAACTTATACATGGGGTATCCTTTTGCTTCTGTATTTTTCATAAAGATATAAAACCCTACGCCAAATAAGAATGCGAAAATAGTATAGAACTTTGCTTGTATAAACAAATCTACTAAAAAACGAATCGCTTTATCTGTGCCGGAGTAACCTGCCTGATTAAAGGGATCTAGTCCCGTCATAGTAGGTAGATTCGCAAAAAGGATACAAAGTATGGCGATACCTCTTATTATGTCTAAAGATTGAATACGGGCGTTTTGTTGCACATTAATTCTCCTTTCGTACAAAGAAAAACGAGCACTATACTAGCTAGCACTCGAATTACGTCTTGCAAAGAATCCATCATAGGTAGCAGCTGACACAGCTCCTTCTAAACGTTCAACTTCTTCACCTCTGTTATAAGCTACAATAACTGGAGTACCTGGAATGTCGAACTCTTGAAAGGCACTTTGATTTTCTGGGGTAGAGATATCAATACGATAGATAGTTCTATCATGCTTTTTTGACATACGATTGATATCTGGTGCAGCCTTTTTACAATAATGACAGGTTGGTTGATAGTAATACGCAATGAACTCTTTATGGGATTGTATTTTTTGCTTTAATTCTTCTTTTGAAATATCTTTTATATTTTCAGGTGATCCTTTTACATCTGCAGCAGATACAATTGTTTTTTCAGGTGTTACTATTTCTGTTTTGACTGATTCATTTTTAGTTAAAGTAAAGATCGTGATACCAATAACACATAAAGTTGTTATAACTGCTCCGATTTTGTAGATTTTTTTCATAGTAAATTCCTCCTTAAAGTAAAAAAAGGACAAACCTCGCCCGAGTTAACAGGGCGTAAGGTTTGTCCTTCACGCTACGTACAATAGAGTATAAACATTGGAAACAAATTTTCTATCTTTATAATAACATAAGATTCATATAGAATGCTATAAGAATTTCAAAAGAAAAACTAAAGGATAACTTAATTGTAAAATTTCATGTACCAGATTATATATCAAAAACAATAAACACTACAACAAAGGTGGCTCTGTGGTGTATCCAACTGATTGGGACACTATCCTCCTCCAATAAGCATAAAATCATTCAACAAACACATCTCAAAAAGTGTATGTACTTATGCAGTGTGTCTTAAGTATATTTTGATACCTTTTGAAGTAGTTTAAGCTGCAAAGAATATACTATATCTAAAGGTGTACCTTTTGAAGTGTTTTTTTAAGATGTTCATATGTAAAAAGTAAAACTAAGTTTAGGTATTTATATAATTTGTAAAACACGCCGTTGAATATCCAAATAAAAGCGCAGTAATATCATGTATAGGTACCGATATTACTGGGCTTTATGAGTTTAACATTTTGTATGTTTTGTAAAACTCATTTTTTCTTTGTAATCTTTAAATGTGGATGTATTCTTGTAAGTAATTTTAAAATAGTTCTTTTTAAAATATTCTACCTTCTTCAATATTATTGCTAGAGTGCAAATAATTAGGGAAATACCTCTAATGTGTGATATTAGCTATATTTAAGGAACTACACAACTAGATTGAAATAATAAGATTAGAGGATAATCTCAGGTAACTAGTAGTTGCACAGGTTATATATGGTAAAATATATATGACGAATTATAGGAGGGGATTATATGAAAGAGGAGTTAGAAAGGTTTCTAAAGGATCAACAGACTAATTCTGGGGAAAATGAGACAACTAATTCAGGTGATGATACTGAAGAAATATTAGGCGATGAGGAAGTTTTAGTAGATGAAAATAAATCCTTATTGTATAAAAGCAGAATAAGAGAATTAATAAGGGATGTTGCTTTCTCAGATGGATTGGATTTACGAATATCTAAGGAAGGATTTCAAAGATATCATGATTCAGTAAAGTTTCTTTCTGTGATTTTGATGTATGAAATAAATAGTATCTTAAAAGAACAAAAGAAAAAAACTTTGAATGTAGCACACGTAGATGAGGCAATATCAAAAATGCTAGGTAGAGCTGATGCTTTAAATATTTCAATTCAGGAAATTGAAAAAGTGCTAGAAGTGCTTCAGAGTAAAAGTCATACTACGTCTATTACTAGAGCAATGGATTATTTAATTATGGAAAATGAAGGAACAGAATCTGAAGATGAAGGTAGTCTAGAAAAATGAATATAAGAGAACAAAAACTTTTCTTCACTCGAGATGGATTTAGTATTTGGGAGAAAATATGTGAACTATCTACAGAAATCACTTATGAAATTATTAATTGGTGCCTTAGTGAAAGATTAATAACTACATTACCCGCTAGCAAAGATGAATATGACTGGTTTTTATATAAAACATATCTTGACTTAAAAGAAGAGGAAAAAGAACAGGAGCTAGTAGCTAAGATTAGTCAATATTTCGAAATTATTTCTGTTCCCAAAAGTGACTTCAATGGACTACTTTATTATTTTCCAATAAATAAGATTGAAATTAATAATATATACAATTTATTAAAGGATTTAGATTTTGAAGGTATAGATCATGTTAATGTGAACCTATTTTCGCTCCTAACGACAAAAGAAGATATTATTAATATAAGATTGACTACTGATAAAATTACAACTTACATGAATCACAAAATATCACAAAAAACACATACTGAATTAAGAATTTACCCTCAAAGAGATATAATTCTGCAGACAAATTTCTCAGGATATACTCATACTGATGGTGAAAAAAATGAATTTATTGCAGAAATTCACAGAAGAATTGCAGCTAGCCAACAGGGGAGTCCAATTAAACCTTATAATTTTAGTGATCATACTTTAAGGCGATTACTAGTTATTAATAATGAAAGTATGCCTTCACGCTATAGATTTGATAATGGAATAATGAAGTTTAGTGTTGATGTTAAGCACCCAATGAGTTTCTTGGATGCTCTATGTCATGATGATATAAAGTATTTGTATGATAATTATCCCATTTCTGTGGTTAAACTAAATAGGGGTGAAGAGATTAGTTTAATTTTAGATGGATCTGAAGGTAAGATAATGTCTCGATTAAAAAACCTTCAAGTTATAGATATAGATAAATTTATAAGTGAAATCTCTGTATTACTCCGATACGATTATCTAAATCACACTTATGAAGAAGAAATGAAAAATCTTGCTCGAAGACGATTATCAGTTGGAACGATTCCTCAACGGGAAGCTGTAATTGCAACAGCAAAAAAAGAAATCGGAGAAGTGTTTGAAACAGCATTTAAAGATGAAACTCAAGTTATAGTAAAACTGTTACAAAATACTTTTTTTTACTGCTTACTTGAGAAGAAAATTATTCCTTTTGATGAAAATACTTATAAGTTAGATGAAAAAATCTTAGTTTATCTTAGCAAAATAAGTAGTCTTGCAAAGGAAGAAATAACTCAGATTTTAAATTTTCTTATTAAATTAGGTGCTGATAATGGGAATAATATTGAAAGTTTATTGGAAAGATTAGATACAGCAATACCAACAACGCAGGTGATTAATTATGCTAGTGGGCTATGAATACGAAATTCTTTCTCGTATAGCTTCTTCTTATAAGTTACAGAAAAATAGTAATAATATTGTTTTTTCTTTAACAGACTATAAATTGAAATTTCAGCAAGATGACAAAAATATCCAATATTTAGAAAAACTTGAATTACAAGGATTTATAACAATTAGAAATGAAATAGTAATCCTTAATATAACGAAATGGTGTAATTTCTTTGTAGAAATATTAAGTAGAAGGTTAGTGAGTCAAGGGTATAAATATGATATCTTATATGATGAGAAAAAGAACTTAATTATGGTATCTCAAGATGATGAAATAAACACTGAGTTACAGGTTAACTTTGATCCTAATTCTACTTTAGATAATGATGTTCAAACGATTCATTTTTGCTATCTTCCTACTTTAGAGTACTATTTACATTGGTTTATTTTAATTAACGATGATAATGCTTTAAATATTTTTTCATTTGTTATCTCCAATAAATTAAAAAAATTAAATATTGAGCGTCAAATAAGCTTTAACTTTTTTAGCGGTTTAGACCCTGAAGATATTAATCAGATATACTACGTTACCATAAAGGAATATTTTAAAGAGTTAAATCTAGACATACTAGAACATGTTTCAGATACTCAAATTCTTTATGAAACCGTTAAAACAGAAGAATTTGATGTGTATTTTGTAAAAAAAGGGCAATTTAGGATTGCTGTAATAAAGATAGAAAATAAAATAAAGTTTATAACATATGACCAAGAGAATATTTTGGTACATAACACTGATGTTGAGAATATCATCATTACTTTAAAGGAGAAGCTAATAGAAAAGGTTAATGAGTTTAATAATATACGTAATATTAATAAACTAAAGGTTATCGATAATTCTAGAAAAGTGGCACAATTACTTTCAATAATCTTGGTTCCAATCAATGGTTTAATCTTCTTGGCAAATTCTTTGAATATATCTTTCATTAAACAAATTACAGAAAATAAATTAGTTTTTTGGGGATTGGCCTTACTATATATAATCACCTTCATTTTAACTATTACTACTGTTGTAGTGCCTAGCGTAAGGATTAATACATTTAGTTGGAGCTTCTATAAAAAAACATTACTTAAGAAAATGTTTAATATCTAATTGGTATCCCGTAAAACAACACCGAATGCTAAATGTTTATTTTTTGTTTTGTTTTGTTTTGTTAGCTTGATAGCGATATCCCTATAAAAAAGAGTAGATGCTAGATATCTGCTCTTTTTATTCTAAGCACAGGGTTTTACAGAAACTTTTATTGCTACAGTAAAACTAATGATAGAATGTTATTAAAAGATAGAGATATATTGTAAAGTTGCTATTGGGTATTAGAAGTGTTTAAAAGAATTAGTTAGATAGGGTGTGTATTGGTGAGAAAGAGAATAAAAAGAAAAAATTATCAAATGGAAAAAGAAGATACGCAAATACAAAAGGATAGATCATCTTATTTACAAGATACTGCGTGGATTATCACAATTCTTACAGGAGCCATCTACTTTTTCTCTTATTCTTTTCAAAAGGGGATTAGAGATTACTATGGTATAGATGATATTAGTTTAAGTGATCTAGATGTATCTTTAATTGTTAGTTCTGTATATGATGTTTCTTCTTTGATACTCAGGATATGTATTTTATATTTTATTTCAAGAGTATTAATTTGGTGCGCAAGTTTTATAATAAACATACTGGATGCAAGGCAAAGCACTCCTAAAAAAGAAACTTTTATAAGAGTAAAATTAGAAAAATTTTATTCGAAAATAGGTGAGTTTTCAAGTTCAATTATTGAAACAGATTTAAATAAAGTTGGTAGTTTTAAGGAAGTGATAGGAACTATCTATGATAGGAAAGAGTTTGCTCCTATAAATGCAATTACAAATGGAATTTTTCTTATGCTAGTCCTTAGCTATCTACCATTTTTAGTATTAAAGGATTCATATAATTTTAATGTAGCTAATCTATTAAGTACTAGAGTATGGGCACTTTTTATCATTTTACTTGTAATGTTACTATTTTTATTTATTGTACTTTCCCTAAAAAAATTGAAGTCAGGAATAATTAAGAATGGACTTTTAAAGCTATGTTTAAGAGGGATTGTTGCTATTTATAGAAGAAACCCATTAGCTTATATTTGGAAGCAATGTAACTGGGGAATAAAAGGGATTATAATCATTATAATTGGTATAGGTTCATCATGGATTTTCTTTCAATATGGATATACAAAGGCTGAGAAAAAAGAAGATTATACAATTGTACAATATCACGGGAAAGAGTTTGTTATGTTAGATAAAGATAAAAATAGAATGCTCGCATCCCCTCTTACAATAAATAATAATCACTATATGATGTCAAAAAATGAATATCAATTAATTGAATTGAAACAAGGAAAAACAGATACTATTATATTTAAAGGGAAAAGTTTAGTTGGTGGTTTGCAGGTATCTCCTAATGAGAGGAAGGAAAGCTTGAAGGAACTAGATAAAACTATCCAGAGTATCCCTGTTTTAAGAAATTTGTTCCCAATTAATTTGTTAATTGATAAATAGCATGTGTTTAGAAAATCAACTAGTAGGATTAATAGATGTTTTTTCTAGTTAAGGGCCAAATGAGGGGACCTATCTTGGATTTTCATTGATTTGAATTTAAAAATAAAAAAAGGACTTGTAGAAATCACTACAAGTTCTTTTTGCTTTAAAGCGAATACACGGGACACATAAATTATCTCATTATTCATAACGGGGAAACCATATTGATTACAGCTTGATTCCATTATATAACAAATATTAACATCCTGGGTTTTAATGTTTGAAAATTATGTGAATTAATAAGTAAAGGTCCGCCCTTCCTCTAAAAATCTCATTTATTGATTTTATATAAACAGTTTTAAATCAAAGTTGATATTATAATAAATCAACAAAAGTGTATACATATGTAAATAGAGAAGAATGTAGGATTCTTATAGAAAAACATATAATAATATTCAAGAGTAATTAACTATAAGAAAATGAGTTCTATGTTATAACTAACTATAATTCTTGAATAGATGTAAATGTCTTATCTTTTTTCATTTATGCGATAATGAAATTAGGTATAGGGAAATTATACAAACGTTTGTTTTAAATATTTTAGCTTTGAATATGATAGTTACAGTATTCAATTGTGTGCTTAGTTAATTTCTCATTTATTATATAAATTTTATATAGCAAAGAAAGAAAGCATCCTCTATGGATGCTACAGTTTAATTAATCAACTCTAAATCAATACCTTTTTCGAGTAATACGTTTTTGTTTTTTTACTTTTTGTTATTGTGTGAGAAATTATTTTCCTTTTCGTACATTAGTTTAAATATAAATAATTTTTTTGTTACTTTAGTTATTCTCCTTTGGGTTGTCTTCTAGCAATTTTAGTAATTCAATGTTGATTTCGTGGCGTTTTTCCTCATCTTTTATATATGGTAAGAGTTCAAATATACATATGTTTGTCATTTTATCGTTAATGTATTCTGGTTTTTCATGTCCTCTTAAATAGATAAAGACTAACTTTTCGCAATGGTCTTTGTATTTGTTATGTGTGTTTGATGTAAAACATGTCCAATAGGATAATTTTGAATCTATCCATAATTTTTGATTAGGTGATGACTTAAATAAGTTGTGTAAGTTCATGTCCATTTTGGTTATTTTAAAGTCTGGTATAATCCAAACATCATCACTTATATGTGTTCTTTCTTGTGTTATATAGGTAACTGATAAACAATCAAAAACTTTTTCTATAATCTTTTCTAGTATTAGACCTTTGCTTCTTTCAAGTGGGTTGTCCATAATGATTGATGTATAATCTATACCAAATTCATTTAAAGCGTTATAGTATGAACCAAAATAATTCACACAAGATTTATATACTTCACTATGATTGTTAATTAAATACATAGGCGTTAAACTGATTCCTTCATTATGAAGGTCTAATAATTTATTTTTCACTTTTTCTTTAGACCATACTTTTCTTTTTGTAATATTGTAGTAGTCAATTCCAGCCTGTTTAACCGCTTCTTCATAAGAATTAAAATACCATTTACATGCGTGATGTAATTCATTGTATTTTTCGGAAACGTATTTGGAGGTTAAATCTTCACCTTTATCGTTTAGTGATTTAATTTCATTTAAAATTTTTTCTTTTGACCATGTTTTTGTTTTTCTAATATCATCATAGTTTAAATTTATTGATTCGATAGCAATTTTATAAGAACCAAAAACGCGTTGGCAACTTGCATGCAAATTTCTATATTTTTGTTGCATGTTTTGAGATGATATATCTTCACCCTTTTCGTATAGATTTCTTAACTCGTTTTGTATGTCTACGGGAGTGAGTTTTTTAACTTGTGATATATAGTTATAATTAATACCCAAATATTCAATTGTATTTTTATATGAACCGAAAATATTTACACATGCATGATACAAACTACTGTTTTTATTTATTATATTTGTAGAATTTAATTTTTCACCACTATCAATGAATTTTTTCATTTCTGTAATAACTTCTTCTTTAGTCCATTTTCTTTTTGTTCTTTTAATTCCTTCCCTTTTCACTACTGTTTTTATCCCTAATTGTTTTAATGTTTCTGTTAAGCCGTCCATGTTATTTCTAATGTGGCCATATTGTGTTTTGTAATTTTTAATTAGATAACGAGAAGTTATGTTTATTCCTTCTGAGTCTAATTTTTTTAATAGTGTATAAATTTCATTATCATTGTGTAATTTAGTTGATTTTTTCACATATCCAATTTCTTTTTTTACTTTTGTTAAACCTCCCATATATCTTGAAATGTAGTTCAAATAACTATGATATCCATTTTCTTGTAAGTATCTTTGAGTTATTTGTATATCTTTATCCATTAAATCTTTAAGGAATTTAATTGTTTCTTCATGTGTTAATTTTGTTCTAACTTCTGAATTTGTCATTATTTGTGCAGTCCCTTTACGATTTTTTATTGTGAACGTGATTTCGACGCTAATCTTTGTCCCTATTGACAAGAGATCAGTGATAGTTGAGTATCTTACATCTTCCAGGGCATTTAAGGGTAAGATGATTCTTTGTTATTGATTAATGATCCAAACGTGAGTGTAGTAATTGATTCTATTTTACATCTATTATATTAGAAAATTGCAGGTTTATCTTGTTATAAAAAGCATCTGTACATGTGATAGCGCTATGTTGCTGGTCGATACCAACAACATTCATATAGCTAGAGAGTAAATAACCATCTTCATAATATGTAATTAGTATTTCTTCTTCAGATAATAAGGAACATAATAATATGTTCTCGATCAGTTCTTTTTCTTCAGCGGTTAAGATCGGCCGAGTCACTTTGTTTTTCTCTTTAATGATTTCACGGATACCAGCAAATTGTTCAGGCATTGCTGCGAACGGAGACCATTTGACCATACCTCTTCCTTTTGGCATATTAGCGTTATTCACGATCTATGTCCCCCTATTAATGTGTTTCTATGTCTAGCTGTAGCGCTATGCGTGTAGGAAATCCCTCGTAAAATACTGTTCTTCCCAAATCTTGTGCGTATTTCATCCATTACTTTTGTTAACCTCACTTCTTGTTCTCTCTTTGGTACGTTATCGAAAAGAGAAATTTGTTCTTCTCCTTCTTGAAGTAAGTTTGTTAAGGATACGTTTATGCTGCGAATAGGTTCGCCAGTATATTGTTGATGCAAAAAGTATGTACAGATATTATAAATATCCATTGTTAGATTTGTTGGGCGGTTTAAAGTATGCGTTTTTCTAATGCCACCGGTATAACTTTTGCTATAACCGACAGAAAAATGAACGGTTTTAGCAAGCTTATTTTGTCTTCTAAGCCGATAACAAACTTCTTCTATATGTTCCAGTAGAATAATCGGAAATTCTTCTATTGTGTAGTCACGCATTAAAATTTGGCTTTTCCCAATAGAAGTTGTGGCAGGAACATATTTTTCTGAAATGCGACTAAAGTCGATTCCGTGGCTATGTAAGTGTAATTCTTCTCCAATCTTGCCGAAACTTTGTTTTAAGTATTTAAGGGGATAATTGGCTAAATCTCCAATAGAGTATATTCCCTTTCTATTTAACTTTTCTTCTGTTTTATATGATATGCCCCAAAATTTATTAAGGGGTCGTATGCTCCATAGTTTGGTAGGTATATCCTCGTACTGCCAAAAAGCAATTCCATCTTTGTTCTTCTTAGCTTCAATGTCTAGGGCAACCTTACTCATGAGTGGGTTAGGAGCAATTCCGATGGTGCATTCAATTCGTGTATGATCGTATATTTCACGCTTAAATTTCATTGCGAATTCATAAGGATTTTGGGCAAATAAATGAATACTGTCCGTAATATCCATGAAGAATTCATCAATGGAATATTGGTGGAAATCCTCAATAGGAACGTATTGCAAAGCTAATTTTGTTATGTAATTGGAGCATTTAATGTAAGTACTCATAATTGGATTTACAACAAGAATATCTTTTCTGCGAGGAATCTCGTATAATCTTGCCATCTTCTTTACACCTAATGCTTTTAATGGTGGGGTTGCAGCTAGAACGATTGAACCATTTCTATTCACATCACCTACTACAGCCAATTTTGTATGCATAGGATCTAATCCCATTTTGATGCAACTAACTGAAGCGTAAAAACTCCGTAGATCCACACATAAGATGATTCTATTCGGTAGGATTGAATAGTCATACACTGTGATTCCCCCCTCTTCATAAAAGAACGTCTGTTCTTATTATACACGAACCTACGTTCTTTTATGAAGAGGGATTTAAAATATAATAGAAAAGTTTATAATATAGAAAGGAATTTCACGATTAATTAATGGCTGTAACAAATTGCTAAACAAGGTATTGTATCCTGGGGAAATATCGAATCTTTAAGTTGAATTAACGTCATCTTGAAAGGTAATTTATATATGTTACCTATATACTTAACATATATAGTTTGTATTTGGTATGATGAAAACATATAATGTGATACTTAAATGAAATGAAAGGGGATTAGGAAGTAATGACAGTAATAATCGGAGGGATTTTTGAAAACTATGTGCAAATTTCTGCTGATTGTAGGAGAAGTATATTTAATGGAAAAGAATTTTCACATTCTATAGAGGAGTGGGCAAATAAAATCATTCAGCTTTCTGATCATATTGTTTTAGCTGCATTAGGTGATGTTGAAGCAACTGTGAAATCTAAAAAGAGACTGATGCAGGTGTTTCAACAAAATCCAAATATAAGTTTAGGAGAGTTGGTTGAAGAATCGCAGTCTATTTTCCGAGAAGAGCTTATGAACAGAAAAAAAGAATATGCGGAAGAACTTCACAAAAAGAAATCTTTCATTTGCAGGGTCTTTTCTAAAAAGAAACCATTAGAAGAAATTAAGGTAAATGCTGCATATTTAATTGGGGGCTTTGATCACGATAAAAATGAACCTTTTCTTTATGTATTTGGAAATATTAATAATTATAAATTAAAGGACTTGAAAGCTCCACATTTTGTCCCTTTAGGTGAGTGTATGGATGAAATAAGAAACCGATTAGAAGAAAGATTACATGTTAATATTTCATTAGGTATGTGTATGAAAGAATTTGGAGAAGAAATAAAATTTGCTGCTAGTAAGAAACAATCCGTTAATGAAAATGTATACCATTGTACAATCACTAAAAAAGGGATTACTTTCAGGGAAACTCCACCTAAGCCCGCAATATAGATGGTTATGAGCAAACTTCTTTCTAAAGTAGTGTATGACTATTAAAGGGAGTGGAAGATAAGTGGATAGTGAGTTTTTAATTAAGATACCTGGTAAGGGGCTTTCGTTGGAGGAGATAGCATCTTCATACCTAGAATTGATAGAAGATGATTTTAATATAACAATTGAAGAAATGGCTGATTATCTTAGTTGTAGTTATGACTATGTACAAAGGAACATAGCGCCATGCATCTATCATGTATATATTAACTCTGTAGCAAATAAGGCTTTATTTACACATTGTGAGGGTAGTAAATATGTGGAGCTGTTCACGAAACGTAAATTATTTTCGCGAAGTGAGTTTCAACAATTCTTGTTGAAAGAGTCAGTTTTGCTTGTTGATCGGCAACGGTATTACTTGGACGAGTTAAGCATCGCATCCAGGGAGAAAATGATGAGATTAGCTAAAAAACAAGAACAAAAAACTACTACTACAAAGATGTTTGAAACTATAGCGCTACAGCAGACAAGTCTTCTATATTCGAAAACAGATTTAATGAATAAAGTTGTTGAAGAGTTTCCGGTTAGCGAATTACCTATGGGATTATATAGTCTCAAAGACTTATTAGATGGTATAGATGATCTGAATTTAAAGTTTCGATATAAAGTATCGGTGTATCGATACCTGGAGAAACAAGGGATTCCAAAGGTGAAGATACAATCATTAATACGATATAGAAGAGAAGATTTAGAAAATACTGCTGTGTATTCGCTGCCTTTAATAGTAGATAAAAAAGAAATACTAGCAAGTATTGAAAAAATGCTAGGGACGGATGTGTAATTCACTGAGTTCTTAATACATGAGAATTGTATATTCAATGAAAGATAAAAAGTACGTGAGAAGAAATGAAAAAGAAATGAAAAAGAAATGAAAAAGAATAATTTATAAAAAGGACTCTTGTGTGTATTAGGAGTTCTTTTTATAAATCTTTTTATATATTACTGATAAAGGTAACATATAATATAATCTATTAATTTCCATTCTGACAAAATACAGCAAAGACCGTGCGAGCTTCGTCGATGGATTTTAAAAGGGATTATTCCTTCAATATGGAATTCCCCTTATAGGCCTCACGACACCATTTCGGGAAAATTGTACGCTAAGGACTACAGACCTTTGTCATTACAGTGTTTCTTTTAGATGAGTATATGTTCATAAAGATAAAATACAAAGTTTAATTGAACACTGATTTATATACACACTTTATGAACGCGATTATAGCTAGAAAGCATTGATATTATTGAGTTTTATCGTCTGTCCATAAACATAAGGTTTTCTGGACAGATGTCTCTTAACGTACAGGAAACGCTTAAAATGTGTCCAAATTGTGTTTAAACGTACAATTTTCCCGAAATGGTATGGTGAGGCCTATATGATAATCAAAAATTTTAGAGATATTAACGAATAAAATATGACTGATTTTAAATAATAAACTTTATAATAGATTAAAGAAACTCTTCTTAGTAATTTCCATAGGTGAGGTTGTGAACTATGTAATGGGAACAGATAAATTTAATAACATAAAAATTGATAAATATGAAAATTTAATCAATGTTTTAAAAACAGGAGATATTTTTTTATGTTCAGGTAACTATTTGGTGAGTAAATTAATTAAAAAGGTTTCTGAATCAATGTTTAGTCATACGGGGATTATTGTAAAATGGGGAGAACATACGCTTATTATGGAAAGTGTTGAGGACGATGGAGTCAGGATAGTCCCGCTAGAGCATTATATAAAAAACTATGAGAACTCTAACAACAGATATAATGGTTCATTATTTATTGCTCGTCATGAATTATTGCAAAATGTTAACGATGATAGTGAAATGATTAGAAACCTTATTAAAGTTGGCTTTAGTTTATTAAACAGTGGATACGATAAAAATGAAATTGCTCAAATTGTTGCTCGGATAGGGTTAGGAATAGGGAGACACGAAGACAATAATGAATATATATGTTCCGAGTTTGTAAATGAGTGTTTTAAAAAAATAGGTGTAGAGTTTCTTACTGACTCAGAGGGATTTATCTTCCCTGAGCATATTGCTGCTGATCATCATGTTCTTCCTATTGCGCAGATAGAATAACAAAAAAGACACTTACTTTATGGGAAGTAAGTGTCTTTTTTGTTATATTGGGTTATTAGAAAAAGCCCTAGCATGAGCTAGGGGACAATTTCCGTGTGGTAGTAAGAAAGAAAACAATGTTCATTGTACTTTATATTGCGATATCTATATTAAATGATTAAAGGTACCTATTTAGATGTTCTACTTGTTTCTATATATTCTAAAATGAAAAATATCAATCTAATTCATTTCATCTTAGAAGGATATTTCCAATCTTTTTCTTTTCGAGTATTTAGAGCAAGTTTAAATGAATTTGTAGAAAGTGTTTGTTTTTCTATTTTCTCTAATCTCTCATCTAATTTTTCAATAGCTTCTTTTGTTTCCTTCAGCTCTAATTTAATTTCTGTCAGCAAACGGAGTATTGAATCTCCTTTTGTCATTTTCAACAGTAATCGCTCCCTTACTTATATTAAAAGTGTTACTTTATATAGTTGAAATTTCAATTAAAATGGAAGTAGCTACATATAGTCATATTGAACATCCTTTTACTTATTTATAGATATATAATAGCAATACTATTGAATTTCTAGCCATTTAACTAAATAACAATAAACTTCATGAAGTTTATTGTTGTTCGTCTTTAACTCTAATTATATAATCAATATATAAGGTTATTTGTTGTTAGTGAAACATAAGTAAACAAGGGGCGCAAACACTAGCAATATCAAAGGAATAGTCCCTTTGGCTTCACTATTATTTCTATTTAGTGTTAAAAGGGGATAGTATAAAAAATAACCACCTGGTCCTATTTAAAAGGAGATAATTTATACATGTTAGAGACTATTGAAATGAGAAAAAAACAACACGAAATAAAAATACATAAATACAAAAATATACAAAAATACTATAATTCATTTTTGTTTGCAATCTCAATTATTTATTTTCTCTATTTCATTATTATTGATCATTCTCTTTCAGCACATCCATTACAATCTTTCATTATTGGTTTTACTCTTTGGAGTATAGGCCTAGCTATACATCTAAAACTTTTATATGAGAAAAAGGGAAAACGAAAAGTCATGAATATAGAAACAATAAACGAAATGAAAAAAAATAAATATATGAGTCCTGGAAGAAAAGAACGTTATATTAAAGATTATAATGCTTCCAAAAATGAACTAGAAAAAATAATGACTTACGCTAAATTTAGCTTAGAAGCTAAAGAAAGGGAAAATGAGATAAAAGGCGACAAAGGAATTTAGATATATAATTGTAGTATTACATGCAGATAGTAGCTAGAAATATAAAAAATAAAGGGGGGATTTAAACATGAAATCAACAGGTGTTACAAGAAAAGTAGATAAATTAGGGCGAATTGTTCTTCCGAAAGAGTTAAGAAAAACATTAGGAATTGCAGAAAAAGATCCTATAGAAATATTTGTAGAAGATGAAAAGATTATTTTACAAAAATATAAATCTTATGATGCTTGTGCAATAACTGGTGATATTTCAGAAAAAAATATATCATTAGCAAATAATAAAATTGTTCTTAGTCCAGAAGGGGCGGAACTTTTAATTAAGGAAATCCAACAGCAATTGGTTAAATAACAACATTCTTCTTAGTACATTACAAAGAAAAAGACATCTCTATAGATGTCTTTTTCTTTGTCTTAAACCAACATGATTCTAAAAACACTACTTTTATAATGGCAAATATATTAGCAATATTTCATATCACATTCATTTTAGCATAAATAATCACACATTCTATATATATGAATATAAATTCAAGAAAAATACATAATTTCTTTTAGAAAACGAACGTATTCTCATGAAACGACTTGATTATTTAAGTTAAGTGGGAATATAATAAGAACAAACGTTCTTGTTTTAGGGTTAATGCAGTGTATGGCTGTTTATTTTTCCGAGCAATACAAAATTAATTGTTAATATGAGCTATGCAGACAAAAGAAGAAATAGATCTTTGGCATTATAAATATGTAATTATACTATACAGGTTTGTTAGAATAATTAGTTTGATGCATTAAATAAGATATTAGTTGCTACTGATGGATTTCATTTTAATAATTCAGATTATTTAGATCGTTATGTAGAGTTTATCATTCACAAATATCAAAAAGGTATGGATAGATGATCCAAACACATACCTTTTCATGAATTTCAAACTTATTTTTTACCTTATGATAGAAAGTGCTTCTTAATGAAATATGTATAATTAATAAGAACATCCAGCGCTTCTTGTTGCTTTTCAGCAGGTATATCTGCTAACGCTACTTTAATAGATTCTAATTTACTTTCTAGAGGATTATTTCTTCCGAACAATTCATCTATGAAGATATTGTGTAGCTCTGCAATCCGCATTATCGAATCTGCATCAGGATCAGCTTTTCCATATTCCCAATTTGCATAAGTAGTACGGGCGATGTTTAGGCGATGTGATATATCGGCTTGCGTATATCCTCGTTTTTTTCGCAATTCAGCAAGTCGTTTGCTTAAATGGGACATATCTTTACCTATTCCTTTCTGATTTATAACGTTAGTGTAAATGTTATGATGAAAGAGAGATATTTAGAGTTCTATGAGCAGAAAAATAGGAAGAAAACGATACATCAATCGAGTTTCTTCTTATTATATATATACTTACTAAAATAACGAATTTCCGATATCTATTGTGGCCAAGTTTTGACGTCTTGTACGTTCTCTTAAATAACGTTCCGTCGTCATAATAGACTCATGTCCTAAATAGTCACGTATTTTCTTAAGTTCGACTCCTTTTCCCATTAAATGATTGGCGAAGAAGTGTCTACAGGTATGAGGAGTTATTCTATCTTTTCGGTAACGCAGAAATGGTAAATTAGTTTCTTCAATTTTTTCTGCTACATATTTTGATAAGTAGTCGGCCCTATAATGAGAACCATCCGCTTTAGGTAGAAAGGCAGATGAACTAGAGGCATCTAATTCACTCGTTTGTTTTCGTAATTGACGAAGACGACAGAGATCGTTAAGTACATCTTCAAAGATACGAACTTCTCTCGTTTTATTTCCTTTACCAACTACACGTAGGAGATAAACATTTAAAGAAGGGTGGAATGCAAGGTCAGCCCACTTTGCATTTGCAACTTCCTCAATCCGGAGTCCAGTAGTTGTAAGAAGGAAAAACAAGGAATACATAAAGAAATTCGTTTTCTTCAATGTATCTAGAATTTCGTTCACTTCTTCTGGAAAGAGATCACGATTGACTAGCTCTTCTTTTTTTACAGATACTTTTTTGAGACGACTACTAAAGTTGTCAGAGAGTCCATTGTTATCATACACATATTTTAAAAACTGCTGAACCACTGTTTTCTTTCGACGTAATGTGGTGGCCGCGTACTTCTTACTTAGTTGATAGAAGTAGATTTCCATATCATTATGGGATAGCTCCTGGATGGTTCCAATGGTTTCTTTTATGTAACGAAGAAAATGAGAAAGATCGTGCAGATACTGTTGTTTAGTTCGCTCACTTCTTTTTTTCGTTAAAGAAGGCTCATCATGTAAAAATAAATAAACTAATGATTCTTCACTTAATTGGGAGTAGTCAATATTACGGATACCCAAACCCATAATTTTTTCGAAATGACTGCTATCAAAAAAATCCGATTTAGATTTTACAAGTTGATTATTATGTTCGTAATTTATAATATTCAAATTTACACACACCTTTTAATAGAATGAAAAGATACACATATATTTTTATAAAATTTTATGATTCTAATTATACCACAATAAATACATAATTTATTGTGGTATAAAATGAAATGTTTAAATATATATTTTTGGCTTATTATTTAACGTTTCTATTTAGGTAATGTATAATGGAAATGTTTAATTGATTTTTTTGTACATTTCAATCCAAATGCGGTAGGAGGAGATTTTTTTGACTAGTCTTCGTCTGAAAATTTTACAAGAAATCCATAACTTAGAAGATACCCATTGTTCAATTTGCCCTCTGAACAACCTATCAGTGAATTGTACAGATGAGCAAGAACAGGCAAAACAGAGAAACTACAAACATTGTAAAGGTTGTCCCATTTTCGATTCCATCCGAGAGAAAGGAGAGCAATTGAATTCTTTATCGAAAAAGAGTACATTTAATAAGGTACGGGAACGTTATATGGAAAATCCTTTTAAGTATCTTCAGTATAAAGAGTACTCAATCACAGATGTAGTAAAAGAAACCGGTTTAACAAAGTATCAACTAAGAAAATTTAAACAACAGCTAGAATGAAAGTTTCGGATGAGGTGAGAAATGGACTATTTATCTTTAGAAGAGGTATGCGATAGGGTAGGTTTAACAAAAAATCAATTAGGCTATTTAATTAAGTATAAACACATCGAACCTATCAATATGGCCACTTGGAAAGCAGATGGCGGATATCGCTTTGAGCAAGGAGATGTAGAAAAGTTAGAGGAATTATACAAAGACTCTTTAACATTAAAAGAAGCAGCTGAATTTCTAAGTAAGTCTAAGACTTACGTTCATAATGCAGCTAAAGATGGGATATTGCCCTTTAAAGAGATTGCTAAAGGGAAATCAACTGAACGATTGTACTTAAAAAAGGATTTGGAAATTTTCAAAGAAAGAATTGAAAACAGATCAAAAGAAGAATCGAAAGAGAAAAAGCAGCATTTAAGTCTCTATCTTGATGAAAAGGTAGTAGAAGCAATAAAGAAAAAGGCTGCAAAGAAAGGGTATAATGGCTACAAGAAGTTTGCTGAAGACATTTTATCTGCAGAAGTAAAAGAAGACATAGAAGAATAGAAATCCCAGAGAGAATAGATCCCTGAAAAATGAAAAAACATTAAAAGGGTTCTATTTTCATTTTTAAGAAACTTTCTCTCTTCCGAGTGCAATTACATTACCCTAAACACAAAAAACGATTACAGACGATTTTGAGAGGTCACTTTTCGGGTGCATTCCTAAAAAAATCACTGTAATTTCAAGAAAAGGGTTAATATATATAAGTTAGAAAATAAAGGAAAATAAAGGAAAATAAAGTGGATAATTACAAGGGCGTTTTATTTGAAATTATATTCTCAAAAAATAGCATATGAAACTAAGGTCAATTATGAAAAATCCAAGAAATACAGTATACATATTCAGATTATAGTAAACTAAATTCTTATAAAACTCCTTAACTAAAAGATTATATACAGACTAAAATTGGACAGATTTTCTATTTTAGATTGTTGAAGTATGGTAAAATAGAAGTATAACTGTATATCGTGTGAAGGTGGGCTTGTTATTATCCCTTCTTTCCATTTGGAAGGAAAGGGGGTGATATAACATGGAATTTTTGTTCGAACTTTTAAAAGAAATTGCAAGAGCAGTTGTGCGTGAGGTTTCAGCATACGCACTGAAAAAGCAATTCGAAAAAAAAGACAACAAAAAACCCGCGCTTCACCGACCAATTAAATGTACTAAGATTATTAGTGGATACTATGTTTAATATAAAGCATAGTATCCACTTTCTTGTTATATAATAGATTCCTTATACAGATATAGAGGAGTATGTCTATTATGTACAGAATATTTAGTTATTTGTTGGATAGTAGAGGATGTATTTCGCGCGGGAGGTGTAGCGAGGTTTTTAACTGAATATGAAAAAGGAGTTGATTAACTATGCATGTACAGGAAGTCGCTTTAGAACAAGGTAAAAGATATATGTTAATCGATGACACAGGTATACCAGTATTCGCAGCAATGAAATACCTAAAATATCTAGATAATACTGGGAAGAGTAGTAACACTCAAAAAACTTATTGTTATGCGTTAAAACAATATTTTGTGTATTTACAGGAATTCAAAAAAGATTATAACAAGATACAATTGGAGGATTTAGTAGAATTTGTAGGTTGGATAAGGAGCCCATATGAAAATAACAAAGTCATACCTATTCAGCCTATAAAGGCGAGAAAAACCGAAAAGACAATAAACCTTATAGTTACAGTAGTTACAAACTTTTATGATTATTTATACCGTAATGGAGAGTTATCAAAAAATACAAAGGATATGTTGATGCGATATGTATTTACTGGGGGAAATAAACGATATAGGAGTTTTCTTCATCATATAAATAAAGATAATCCTTGTATAAAGAATGTTTTAAAGGTTAAAGAGCCTCGTAAGAGAATTAATACACTGACAAAAGAGGATGTAAAAAGAATTATATTGGAAACAACGAATATTCGAGATTCCTTTCTTATCCAACTTCTATTTGAAACAGGTTTGCGAATTGGAGAAGTGCTTTCTTTATTTATGGAGGATTTTATATTTGATTATAAGGGGCATAAAATTCGTTTAACAGATCGAGGAGAGTTAGAAAATGGAGCTAAACTAAAAACAGGTGAACGTATGATTTTTATATCACAATCCCTAATGGATTTGTATGATGATTATCAATATGAAGTTATTGATGAACTAGATATTGATACAAATTTTGTTTTTGTAAAACTACGGGGAGAAAATAAAGGTAGACCGATGACATATGGAGATGTTGAGTCTCTATTTAAGCGATTAAGAAAAAAAACGGGTCTGGCTGTTCATCCTCACCTATTTCGTCACACACATGCCACATTATATTATCAAGAGACAAAGGATATTAAACAGGTACAAGAACGATTGGGACACACTAATATTCAAACTACAATGAACCTCTATCTTCATCCTTCTGATGAAGAAATTCGGAAAGATTGGCAGAAAGCACAAGAAGCATTTGCGCTTAATATAAAAAAAGGAAAGGACTAAGGATGTGAAAAATACTCAACGGATAATTACAGGTGAAAGAGGGTTTCATGAACGATTACAACAGGAATTATTAACATATCCAGAGAAAACTATTCATGAAGATGGTTCAGTAGTAATACAACAAATTCAAGATCCGTATTTCTTGATTAATGATATGTGGGATGTTGAACGTGTTGGTCAAATAAAACAATTTAGTGATTCATTACAAAAATATATAAGTTTAAAGAGTAAGTTTAACAATATCTCCTTTTCATTTAAAAGTCCCTCAGTCAATCTGGAAGTAAAATATATATTTTATCAACGGATTTTCAGGGATGAATGGAACATATATACCGCATTTAAAGGGGTCGAGCAGTATTTAAGACTATTAATAACATTCATGAATCGAAAATATCCAACGCTTCCATCTTTACTTCATTTAGATATTGAAAGTGCAGAAAGAGAATGGATATTTTGGCTCAATGAAAGAGGGAGAAGTACGACTTGTAAAACAAAAAGATACGGCAAGATAGTCTCTAATGCAAAGACTAAAGCCGCAGCGTTTTTACGTCTATTATATTCAAAGTTATTCATATTGGCGGATTTTCGTGAGGAATGGCAAAAAGACCGATGGGATATTAGAATTCTTCATGAACAATACGGACTTAAATATAACAAAAGTAGTGCTTCACATTATATTGATTTCACTAAAATTGAGCATGAAAATATTCGTGAACAAGCAAAAAGATACATTAAACTAAGATTGTTGAACGGAAATAATTTTAGGTTTTCTACAGCAATAAACTACATGATATATATATCGAACTTCTTTCTCTATATTTTTTCCGTAGAATCTACATGGGTAGATA
The DNA here is from genome assembly GCF_019656175.1 of Bacillus sp. BML-BC051. Classification (NCBI taxonomy): domain Bacteria; kingdom Bacillati; phylum Bacillota; class Bacilli; order Caryophanales; family Bacillaceae; genus Bacillus; species Bacillus sp. BML-BC051. Next base: position 5,591 of record NZ_BPLI01000043.1, on the reverse strand, counting down.
TTAAAAAATTAAAGCGCAGCCACATAGAAGGATACATCCAATGGTTACGGAAATGTTGTGAAAAAAACTTAAAAAATAAGAATGCACATCCTGAACACTATATATATAAGTCCCTAACCATAACTTCTAAATTCTTGAATGATATACAACTATACAAATACGACATCGCCCCTCAAACTGATGTACGCATGTTAATCTTTAGAGAAGATTTCCCGAAACTTCAAAAAAAAACTATTGATCAAATTGATTACATCCCAGACTTTGTATTAGAACAATTATTTACTAACATTAACAGCCTAAATGAAGAAATCATCCCGGTTATTTGGATTGCGTTTAAAACTGGTTTACGTATTTCGGATGTACTGTGCCTAAAGGATGATTGTTTGAGGGTTTTAAATGGTCAATATTCTATTATGACTAATATTGAGAAGACTAATGTAAAAGGACATCGTATTCCCATTGATCATGAATTAGCAGACATGATTGCAGTGTTAACTGAAAAATCATTAGAAAATAGTAATCAAGATAATAATCCTGAAGGATTTATTTTTATACGTTATCGTGGTTCTAGAAAAGGAAGGCCCTTTGGGCAAAGTTATATTAGAGGGAGGTTAAATCAATTAGCAATTGAAACAAACATTGTAGATGAAAATGGTGAATTATTCCATTTTAAAACCCATCAATTTAGACATACTTATGCTGTGAAAATGCTGAATGGTGGCGCAGATATATTAACGGTACAAGAATTATTAGCTCATGCTTCTCCAGAAATGACATTAAGATACGCAAAACTATTAGATGATACTAAAAGAAAAGCTTTTGAATCTGTAATTAATCAAGGAGTATTTAGTTTTAATTTAAATGGAGAAGTACAGGAGATTACAGCAACTGAAAACATACCTAGGGATATTTTAGATGCATTGTGGCAAGATCATAAATTAAATGCAATGGATAATCCGTATGGGACATGTCATGCTCGTCTAAATGGCAATTGCCCTCATATGGAAGAGCCTCCATGTCTAACTTGTAATGGTGGAAGCCCTTGTAGGGATTTGGCTATCGGATTTTCTGAATTAGATGTACAAAAATATGAGTTACTTATAAAAACAACATCTAAAACTATGGAATTAGCAAAACAAAAAGGGCGCAGTGAAATGCTAGAAAAATATGAGAGAAACTTAACACGTTATGAAGACATTTTGAAAACTATTCAAAAGGGCGATATTATTTTTGGTAGACAAGAAAGAATGAAAAGAAGGTTAGGTATCTAATATGAAGGATTACAACCGCGCAAAGCATTTGAAGGAAATCCATATATCTAGGAAAGCATCTACCTACCAAAAGGTGGATGCGGGTATTAAAAGACTTATACGGGCAAATCTAAGCATAAATTTTAATAGTGTATCAAAAGAAGCTGGTGTATCAAAAGCAACACTTTATAAGACAGAAGAACTAAGAAATAGAATTGAAACACTTAGGCAACAGCAATCACAAGTACCTACTCCGAAACAGGTGAAACGAGAAATGGATAATAATAATAAAGATGCTGTTATTGCTTCCTTAAAACGTCGTATGAAAAAATTAGAAGCCGAAAATAAAGAATTACGGAAACAATTAAGTGTGAATTATGCCAATATATATAAACAGCTATAGTGGGAATATTATCCCTCCTATGAAATTTGATTTGAAAATTTCTTAAAGATTACAGTTTTCTTATTATAGAATTCTTTTAGAACATAACTGTGAAATTAGAAAAAAAGAAAAATATATTATTATCATTTTGCATATTATTTTCAAATATAACTCTATTTCAACAAAAAAGGCTTAAAAAAGAAAAATAAAACGCCCGTCAAATAGTAAATTCTTATAATATAATGACGGAATACAAAAAACTATAAAATATTAAATTAATAAATAGTGAAGGCCTCCTTATATAATTTTATAAGGAGGCCTTCACTATCTACTCTTAAATCTTTTAATTTTACTATATATATTAATCAGTGTATTAGGCTTTGAATCATTACAACTATTGAATATACAATTTTTACAAAGCGAAAACAAAGAACTGAAGATTCGATTGAAAATTTAAATATATAGCATACATAAGAGTGATATAATTGAAATAGATGGTAAAATTATACTTACAGGAGTGAGAAGATGGCAAAAAAGAAAGCAACAAGTCAACCAATTATAACACTTGAATCTAGTAATACTGAAGTTCCAAGACCTAGATTGAGTAAATTGATTATCAAAAATTTTCGATGTATTGGAAACAACCCTGTGGAAATTGAATTAGATGATATTGTAGTTCTTGTTGGCCCCAATAATGTTGGGAAAAGTTCGATTCTTAGGGCATACGAAGTAGTAATGTCACATGGTTCCAAAGAGGGGAAATTACATATTGATGATTTTCCGAATAGTGAGATAACTGAAGGGAGTTTCCCTGAAATCGAATTGCAAACAGTTGTATATGATAATAGTCCAGGAGAAAGATGGATAAGAGTTGATTCAGAAACTGGTGAAAAATATGTACGTGAACAATGGGTTTGGAAAAATGTTGGTGACCCAGTTAGAAGAGGGTTTGATGTATATGAAAATGATTGGTCAGATCAAGTGCCTTGGGGAGCGCCGAATGTTGCAAATTCACGAAGACCCCAACCACATTTAGTAGATGCATTTTCTAACCCAGAAGCACAATCAAAAGAGATAATAAATATTTTACAATCTGTTTTAACAGATAGGGTGAAATCTTTTATAAGTGTTGAAAATAAAGATGGAGATCAAAAAACTGATTATAGTCTTTTAATAGATAAAATTGAAGAAATTCAAAATGTAATTATAAAAGATTCTAAAAATGAAATAGAAAATGCAGAAAATCAAATTACGCAGCTAATAGATAAGGTTTTCCCGGGATATCAAGTGAAATTTGATGCAAGACCTCAGGAAGAATTAGAAAAGAGTATTAATCTTTTTAAAGCCAATCCACAATTGTTAATGGGCCCGGAAGGTGGTTATCAGAGTTCGATAGAACGACAAGGTAGTGGTGCTAGAAGAACTTTACTTTGGGCAGCACTTCAATTTATAAATGAAACTCAGCTTTCAAAAAAGAAAAGCTCTCAACGACCGCATGTCCTATTATTAGATGAGCCAGAGTTGTGCCTTCATCCAAGCGCAATAAGAGAAGCTTGTAAAGTACTTTACGATCTTCCCCAATCTGGTAATTGGCAAGTAATGGTTACTACTCATTCTCCTGCATTTATCGATCTTTCCAGAGATAATACCACAATCATTCGTGTAGAACGTAATGAAGACGGAGAAATTAATGGAACAACTTTGTTTAGGCCTAATAAGGCTAAACTAGATGAAGATGATAAAAAAAGATTAAAACTTTTGAATATTTTCGACCCATATGTCGCAGAATTTTTCTTTGGAGGTCATTCCATTATTGTTGAAGGAGATACAGAGTATACAGCTTTCAAGTATGTCATCAGTGCAAATCCTGAAGCGTTTAATAACATTCATATTATACGCGCTAGAGGAAAAGATACTATTGTTTCTTTAGTAAAAATACTAAATCATTTTGGATCTAGATACTCTATTCTTCATGACAGTGACAGACCTTTTACAAATAAGAGAAAACTGAATGGTGAATTCAAAAAAAATAAGGCATGGGCAACAAATGATAATATAAAAGAAGCGGTAAACATGCATGAAGATGCTACTAAAGTCAGACTTTTATCATCTATTCCGAATTTTGAAGAAGCTTATTTTGGAGAAGCTGTTAGTGGTGAGAAACCTTATAATGCACTATTAACAATTAGGGAAGATATTAATGCTTTCCAAAAAATCACAGATCTTTTACATGCGCTTAGTAATCACGCTGCTCGAACTCCGGCTGGTTGTTTAGAATGGGAAGATTCATCTCAATTACTGGATGCACTTGATGAATTAGTTTCTGAGTAAAGTACGATTTTCAAGAATTAATTAAAAATTGAGTTTGAAGGACTGTTGTTTTGGATCTGTAAACATAATGGATAATAGAAGGGAAAAACACCGTAACATATTAGTTATATCTAATATGTTACGGTGTTTGAATTTAAAGTTTTTTTTAATTTTAGGTCTTGATAAGTAGGAAGTACAAGCGTGGGTCTAAAAGAAAAAGATAATGCATAATAACAGCCACCTTGACAGTAGCAGTTATGAGACGGGATGTTGACAGCATCTCGTCTTTTTTAGTTTATGCAATTCAGTTAAGTACTATACTTTATATATACTGAATATGCATTCAATATATAACTAATCTAAAGTAAACATACCATATTTTCATTTTTTGGTCAACGTTTGGAAATATGAGGGACTAAATTAAGTGGTTTATACTGTGATTCCTAATTTAAGTGATATAAAAAATAAAAGTAGTTTTATAGGGAAGGGTTTGCTTATTTTGAAAACAAGCAAACCCATTTAATAGTTAGTCTTTAATATATTTTACGGCAATGGTTTTATCTATATCTTTGTGCAAATTGCTCGGTATAAGAATCAACTAATTTTGTACGTCCAGAATCAGAATAAACTTTAATGTTGTATTTAATATAAACATTGTATGCATCTTGATCCTGCCATTTTTGTACAGTCCACCAATAGTTTTTACTTTTAGGAAGAGATAGTCCACCTATTACATACCCAGCTACACCAGAAGCAAACGTATTTCCGATTTTCGCTATAACCCCAGCACCTAAACCTGCTATAGCTGCGTTAACCATAAAACGATATGAGGCATTATAAAATACATTGTTTCCATAAGTTGTCGTTACATATTTCCAGTTGAATGTACCAGCTGTGGGGTGAACATATTGAATTTGATCCGAATCTTTAGGTGTTATTGGATTAAAGGGAGCTTGTCCATTTAGGAATAAAGAGTCTAAATCTTGTTGAGGTAATGAACTAATATCAATTGCTCTATTTTCTTTTGATACATCCTGGTTGTAAGAAACTGCAGGTGAATTTCCTTCCTTGTTCTCTGCTGCTTGCGTTGTTGAACTAAATGCAAACCCTGAGCTTAGTAATAAAACCAATGAACTTCCTGCTAATAATGTTTTTTTCATAATAATCCCCTTTCATTTGTATAAGAAATTTAATACAATATATTATACAGTCATTCTCTGAAAAGTAATTATTTTCTAAAAATAGGAGGTAGGAGTCAATATGTTTGGTAAGATTACTTCAAAAAATGAACGTATTTACGTAATTATTGTAGTTGCACTGTCTATAGGGTTGTTTAGCATATCTCGTACAGTTTGGTGGTTGTATGGAATGGCGTTTTTATTGTTTTTATCCGCTTTTATATTTAGAGACAGACCTACAAAAAAGGAAGTAATGATAAATCTTGTTGGCTTTGTAGCATTATGTTTTATTTTTTGGATAGGAGAATACATCATAAATTTGTAAAATACTAACAATAATTCTTATTAAATACGATTATAACAAATTATTAGATAAATGGAATATTTTACTAACAATTTTAATATAGTGCTAGTTAGGAAAAATCGGTTATTTAAGGGGTTTATGCCGTTATTTTTATTTAGGGGTCCTAC